>NZ_JBSHBN010000073.1:0-42393 GCF_053612025.1 Kitasatospora sp. NPDC054768 | reverse complement strand
CGCGCGGCGCCGGCCGGCGGCCTGGCTCACGTCACTGCGCCAGCTCGGCGACGCCGGCCTGCGCGAACTGCTCGTCCAGGTCGCCGCTGGGCGCACCCGCGACGCCGACGGCCGCGATCGGAGCGCCCTTCGACTGGATCGGGGCACCGCCGGCCAGGAACAGGGTGCCCGGGATGTCCTTCAGGTTCGGGGCCTGGGCCAGCCGCTTGGCCAGCTCCGAGGTCGGGGCGTTCCAGGACACCGCGGTGAAGGCCTTGCGCTCGGCCGAGACCGGGGCCTGCGGGCCGGCGCCGTCACCCTTCAGCAGCACCCGGGTGACACCGTCGCGGTCGACGACCGCGACCGACACGTGCTGGCCGGCCCTGGTGGCCGCGTCCAGGGCGGCCTGGGCGGCGCGGGTGGCGGCGTCGATGGTCAGGCCGCTGCTCGCGGCCAGGTTCTTGTTCTGGGTGTCGGCCTTCGCCGCCACCGGGACGGCCGGGGTGTCGGTGGACTCGGCGCTGGCCGAGACGGCGCCCACGGTGGCGGCGGCGAGCGCGGCGGCGGCGACGGTGCCGGTCAGCACCCGGGTGCGCACGGAGGTCTTCTTCATGGTCCAGCTCCTCAGCGGATCTGCGGGGTGGGTGTGGCGGGGTGGGGTGGGGCGGGGGTTCGGGGGCCGCCGGGCCGTTGGGGGGATCGCCCGGCGGCGTGCTTCGATCCTCCGCCCGGGGAAGACGCCGCCACATCGACGGTCCGGCGCGGACGTCCGGGCATGATGGTGGACGCCGGGGTCAACCGATCGGCTGATGCGGCCCCGGGCCGGACGGGTCACCATCGAGGGATCGACGCAGGTCGGTGCGAGGCCGGACCGCGACGGTACGGGCCGGTGCAGGCCGGTCCGGGCCGGCGCAGGCCGCGCCCGCACCACCCGTTCAGCCAGGAGCCACCCGTGCAGCAGCCCCGTCCGACCGCCGGCCGCGGCGCTGCGGACCGCACCGGCACCGGCCGCCGGGACGCCCTCGGCACCGGCGACACCCTCGACACCCGCGACACCGGCGACCCGGACGCGGGCCGGTTGGCACTGCTGCTGGACTCCGCCTTCCTGCTGCTGCTCGCCGCCTCGCTCAACCGCTACCTCACCCACCACTCCGGCACCGCGCAGGCGCCCTGGGTGATCGGGCTGAGCGCGGCCCTCGCGGTCGCCCGGCCGGCCGGGTCCTGGCTCGACCACCGCCGTCCGCCCGCCCCGGGCCGGCCCCGCCGGTGGCCGCTGGCCCTGGTGGTGGCCCTCTGGGTGGTGCTGGTGCTGCTCGCGCCGAGCTTCGCCTGGTGCGCCGTCCCGCTGATCTACAGCGTGCTGCGGGTACTGCCGGCGAGGGCGGCCATCCCGCTGGTCGGGGCGCTGACCCTGCTGGTGGTGATCGCCGAGATCCGGCTGCCCGGCGGCGCCGACGCCACGCTGGTCCTGCTGCCGCCCACGGTGGCCGGGCTCGCCACCGGCGTCTTCCTCGTCATGGCCCGGCAGGCCGCCCGGCAGCGCGCGCTGATCGCCGATCTGGTCCGCACCCGGCGCGAACTCGCCGCCACCGAGCGGCGGGAGGGCACCCTGGCCGAGCGCGAGCGGCTGGCGATGGAGATCCACGACACCCTGGCGCAGGGCCTGTCCAGTCAGCAGATGCTGCTCCAGGCCGCCGAGCGCACCTGGGACACCCACCCGGCGACCGCCCGCACCCACGTCCGCACCGCCGCCGAGGTGGCGGCCCGGAACCTGGCCGAGGCCCGCCGCTTCGTCCACGACCTCGCCCCGGCGGAGCTGTCCGACGGCCGCACCCTCGACCGGGCACTGCGGTCGCTGGCCGAGCGGGAGTCCGCCGAGAGCGGGCTGCCGGTCCGCTTCCACCTGGACGGCACGCCGGTGCCGCTGCCCGCGGCCGCGCAGTCCGCGCTGCTGCGGATCGCCCAGGGCGCACTGGCCAACGTCCGCGAGCACGCCGGGGCTTCGGCCGCCGCGATCACGCTGTCCTTCCTCGGCGACCAGGCCGTGCTGGACATCGCCGACGACGGACAGGGCTTCGACCCGGACGCGGCCGGCCCCGGGGGCGGGCGCGGGTACGGCCTGCCGGCGATGCGGGCCCGGCTGCGGCAGCTGGGTGGCAGGCTGACCGTGGAGAGCACGCCCGGTGAGGGCACCGTCGTCTCCGCCGCGATCCCCCTGACGCAGCGATGAGTCGGAGCACCCGTGCACCCGGCGCGGCAACCGGCCCGGAACGCCGACGGGCCCGGCGCGGCCATGACCTTGGAGCAGAGATGAGCACGACTCCCGTCCGGACGACCCCGGTCCGCCTGCTGGTCTGCGACGACCACGCCGTGGTGCGGGCCGGGCTGCTGGCGTTGCTGGCGAGCGCCGGCGACATCGAGGTGGTCGGCGAGGCGAGTACCGGGGAGGAGGCCGTCGCGCTGGCCGCCCGGCTGGCGCCGCAGGTCGTGCTGATGGACCTCCAACTCGGCGACGGCATCGACGGGGTGGAGGCCACCCGGCGGATCACCGTCGCCCCGGGCGGACCGCACGTCCTGGTGCTCACCACCTACGACACGGACGCCGACATCACCCGGGCCATCGCCGCCGGCGCCACCGGCTACCTGCTGAAGGCCGAACGGCCGGAGGAGCTGTTCGCCGCCGTGCACGCGGCCGCGCGGGGCCGCACGGTACTCTCGCCGCCGGTCGCCTCCAGGGTGATGGCGCAGATGCGGGCGCCCTCACCGCAGCTCACCGAACGCGAGCAGGACATCCTCGAACAGTTGGCGCAGGGGCTGGGCAACCGGGAGATCGCCCGGGCGCTGTTCATCAGCGAGGCCACGGTGAAGACGCACCTCGGCCGGATCTACGACAAGTTGGGCGTGGACACCCGGGCGGGCGCGGTGGCGGTGGCGAAGGAGCGCCGGCTGCTGCGCTGAGGCCGGACCCGCTCCCCGTTCCCCCGGCTGCGCTGGGCGCCCGCCCGGTGTCACTGCGTGCTGCCATGATGCTCGGAATGTCGGATTCCGAGCCGGTGCCCGCCCGTGGGCTCCACCGGCCCGGTGCGGGCGGCTCGGGCGCCGGCCGTCCCGGATCGGCCACAACTCCCTGGTCCGAGGCCTTTTCGGGTTCCGCTGAGGGCCTCGCCACAATGTGGATGTTTCGTGGATTTCGCTATTGACAAACCAACCACGCGGTTTGTTAGTTTGAGATCAACGACGTCCCCGGGGGTGGGGGCTCGCCGGGGCCTGTGCGGACCGCTCTCGCCGGAGGGTGTGGCCAGGGGGGAACGGCGGGTTTGCCCGGGGTGTCGGGGGGAGCGGCAGCGCCGAAGCCGCGCGACGAGGCGGCGTGGAGCGGGTCCGGGGGGACTCGCTCCACGCCTCCCCCGGTTCCCTTCCAGCAGCTCCCCCGGTTCCCTTCCAGCAGCTCCTCCGGCCTCCCCGGCGCGTCCCGGCGCGTCCCGGCCTACGCCAGGGCGCTCCAGTACGGACAGCGGACGTACGGCAGCGGCGGCGCGCAGTGGTCGACGCTCCCGGACAGCACCGGGCCCCGCTCCGAGCGGGCCACTCCCGGCGAACTCGCGGTCAGCCCGGCCTCGCCCGACTCGCCGAAGCGCAGTGCCAGCCGGTAGCCGTCCGGGGTGGTCGCGGCGACGCCCGGGCGCTCCTGGCCGGCGTTCAGCGAGGTGATCGTCCAGCCGCGCCGCCGCCAGTGCCGCTCCACCACGTCCGCCAGCACCGCCCGCCGGGGCAGCGAGACGACGGTGAGGAGGTCCCGGCCCCGGGTGACGTACCAGAGCAGCTCCGACTCGCGCCCCGGCAGCGGCAGCCGCGCCCCCGCCCGTGCGGGCGCCCCCTGCCAGACCGGCGCCGGACGGACCGCGTCCAGGGTGTCCTGGAGCAGCGTCTCGCAGTGCTCGGCGGCATCGAGTTGATCGACCGTCACCCCCGGCTCCGACCCCGGCCCGGACCCCGGCCGACGGACCGGCGCGACTCTCGCGCCTCCGGGGCCGCCGCCCGGACATCCGACGTTCAGCTCGGCACCACCTGACTGCACAGGGCCCTCCGTACTCCTCCCGGCGTTCAACCCGGGCAGGCATTCCGTCACTGCTTGGACGGCGGGCGGGTACGGGCAGTTCCCCTCCCGGCTCCATCCCTCACCGTTCCCACACCTCAAAGTGCACTGCACGGTGCAGTTGAATCACTGATCTGCACCGTGTAGTTTACTTCTCGTGCCGAGCCGCCGGGCCGAAACCGCCGTCCGGCCGCTTGCCGCACGTCTTCTGACCCACCGTCCGCCCCCTGTCGAGAGGACCCGCCATGCCCGTCATCACCGTCGGCACCGCCCGCATCCCCTACCGCGTCGTCGGCGACGGCCCCGACACCCTCGTCCTGGTGCACGGCACCGGCCCCGGCTCGGCCATGTGGGACGGCCTGCTGGACGCCTTCACCGACCGCTGCACCGTGCTGCTGCCCGACCTCTCCGGCAGCGAGGCCGCCGACGACGACGGCGCGCCGCTCACCCTGGAGGCGCTGGCCGCCCAGGTCGCCGCCGTGATCGAGGACGCCGGCCGCGGCCCCGCCGACGTCCTCGGCTTCTCGCTCGGCGCCGTCGTCGCCACCGCGACCGCCGCCCTGCACCCCGAGCGGGTCCGCCGGCTGATCGCCGCCGCCGGCTGGATCAGCGCGGAACAGGACGAGTACCTGCGGCTCTCCATGGCCACCTGGCTCTCGCTCGCCGACCACCCCGCCGCGTTCGGCGGCTACGCCACCCTCACCGCCTTCAGCCGCGGCTTCCTCGACCGGATCGGGCGCGCCGCCGTCCAGGCCAACACCGCCTACATGCAACCGACTCCGGGCACCCTGCGGCACATCGCCCTCAACCTCGGACTGGACCTCGGCCCGCTGCTCCCGCGCGTCCAGGCGCCCGCCCTGGTGATCGGCTGCACCCAGGACGCGACCGTCCCGGTGGAGAACGCCCGCCGGCTGCACACCGCCCTGCCCGGCAGCGCCTACGCCGAGTTCGACACCGGCCACATCGTGCTCGCCGAGGAGACCGAGGCGTTCACCGGCACCGTCCGGGACTTCCTCGCGGCCGCGTGACCGGCCGTCGCACGACCGACCGCCGCGCGACCGGCCGTCGTGCAACCGACCGCCGGGAGGGAGCGGGCGGCGGCGTACGGGAGGTCCGGCCGGCGGGCGCGCACGGCCCGGGCGACCGGCGCGCGGAGCACACCATTGCCCGAGAGGCAAGCCCTGCTCCAGAAAGGCCGATTACCGCGCATGGTGATCCTTATCGAATTGACTGAACGTCAACTTCAAAGGTGAGACTGCCTTGTCAGCGACATCCGCAAGGAGACCACCATGCGCATACTCTTCACCGGCCCCACCGCGGCCGGTCACCTCTACCCGATGGTGCCCACCGCCCAGGCGCTGCGCGCCGTCGGGCACGAGGTCCTGTTCGCCGTCGGACAGCCGGTCGAGCTGATCCGGTCCGCGGGCTTCCCCATCGTCCAGATCGGCGACGGCCGGAGCCTGCGGGAGATCATCGAGGAGGCTCTCGGCGGCAAGGTCGAGTACGTCAACCGAAACAGGACCCAGGACGAGATCCTCGACATGGCGGCCGCGATGTTCGCGCGCGCCTCCCGTCCCGACGTGGACGGTCTGCTGGCGGCCGCCACCGACTGGGGCGCCGACCTGATCGTCCACGACTCCTTCGCGGCCGCCGCCCCGCTGGTCGCCGCCCAGCTCAAGATCCCGTCGGTGGTGCAGAACTTCGGTGCCAGCCCCGGCGGTCCCATGACCGAGCTGGTGGCCTCGCACGTGTCCGACCTGTACGAGGAGCGCGGCCTGACCGGCCCGGGCATCGCCGCGGTGCTCAACGTCGGCCCGCTCGGCGGCGACCCGGACGGCCTGCCGATGCGCTACGTCCCGTACAACGGCGGCGGCATCGTCCCGGCCGAGTTCCTCCGCAAGGCCGACCGCCCGCGGGCGGTCGTCACCCTGGGCACCGTGCTCGCCGAACTCGACGGCGTCCGCGCGGTGGTCCGCCTGGTCGAGGCGGCGGCCGAGGTCGACGCCGACTTCCTGCTCGCGGTCGGCAGCGCCGACCTCGCCCCGCTCGGCACCCTGCCCGCCAACGTCCGCGGCCTGCCCTGGGTCCCGCTCAACGAACTGCTCGGCCGCGCCGACGCGCTGATCCACCACGGCGGCTCGGGCACCATGCTGACCGCCCTCCAGGCGGGCCTGCCCCAGCTGCTGCTCCCCCAGGGCGCGGACCACTTCCTCAACGCCGACGCCATCACCGCCACCGGCGCCGCCCTGAGCTCCACCTCCGACGCCGTCGACACCCCGCTGCTCACCCGCATCCTCACCGACGCCGCGCTGCGCGACGCCGCCCACCGCCTGCAGGCCGACAACGCCGCCCTGCCCACCCCGGCCACCCTGGTCCCCAGCCTGGAGGGCCTCGCCGCCCGCCGCTGATCCACTGATCCATTGCCGGCTCCGGCCCACCCGGACGGCGCACGACAGCCGCGGGCCGACCGGCCTGCGGCTGTCGGCCGTCTGCGGGCGCCTGTCGGCGGGGCCGGGTCGCGCCGGGGCTCGACGCACACCCGCGCCGGCCGGCTCCGCCCACCGGATACCAGCTGGCGGCGCCCCGGAACCAGATCGATCCCGGCCACTTCGACGCTCTGCCGCCCCACGAACACCGCACGCCGCACGCCGCACCGGGTGGGCGCGGCGGCCGGGGGCGGGACGGGTTCGTGGCCGTCAGTCGCCCCGGAGCAGGGCGCGCAGCCCGGCGGTGTCGACGACGTCGGCCCGGGAGGGGAGGACCCGGCGGAGCAGGACCTCGTGGACCTCCGGGTCCGGGTCGGCGACGCCGTCGGACAGGACGAGGAGCCGGTAGTCGCGGTCGGCCGCGTCGAGGACGGTGGACAGGACGGCGCCGCCGGTACCGAGGCCGCAGACGACCAGCGTGGTGATGCCGCGCTCGCGCAACTGCCGGTCGAGGTCGGTGGTGGACAGGGCCCCGTAGCGGGTCTTGCGCACGAGGATGTCGCCGTCCCCGGGCGCCAGGTGCTCGTGGACGGCGGCGGCGGGGTCCTCGTGGTGCATGGCGCGGTGCCGGGCCAGCGGCGCGAAGATGGCGTTGGCGGCCGGGACGGCGTCCCAGTCGGCCTCGGTGAAGCCGACGCGCACGTGGGCGATGGTGCCGCCCTCGGCGCGGACGTCGGCGATCGCCCCGGCCACCCGGCCGAGCAGGGCCTCGCGGTCCCCGTCCCCGGGCAGCGCGGCCAGGATCGCGGGCTGGCAGTCCAGGACGAGGAGGGCGGTGTGCGCGGGATCGAGTGCCCGGTCGGTGCTCATGCGGGTGTCCTCCGTACGGATGGTGCGGCCGGCGGGGTGTCCGGTACGGCGTCCGGCCGCGTCCGGTCGGGTTGGGGAAGCAGGAAGGGGGTGGCGAGGATGAGCAGTCCCGCGACCGTGAGGGCGGTGCGCGGGCCGGTGGCGTCGGCGAGCAGCCCGCCGAGCGCGGTGCAGACGGCGATGGACGCCTGCTGGCCGATCGACCAGGCCGACAGGGTGCGGGCGACGAGGTGCTTGGGCGTGCGTTCGAGCCGGTAGGTGGCGAGCACCGGGTTGAACAGGCTCATGTTGATGATGATCGCCAGCTCGACGGCCATCACGGTGACGAGCCCGACCACGCCGGGGCGGACGAAGGCCAGACCGATCAGCCAGACGGCCCGCAGGGTGCCGACGACCCGGAAGACCCGGTCCCGCCCGTGGCGCTCCACGACCCGCCGGGCCAGCCGGGAGCCGATCAGCCCGCCGAGGCAGGGGGCGGCGAAGGCGAGGCCGTACTCCCAAGGAGCGAAGTGGAGTTGGCGCAGGAGAAGGACGGCGAGCACCGGCTCGGTGGCCATGATCAGACCGGAGACGAGCATGTTGTTGAGGTAGAGCGCCCGCAGACCGGGGTCGCCCAGGATGTGTCGCCAGCCGTCGAGCACCGCGCCGGCCCGGAGCGGGCTCCCGCCGTTCCGGGCCGGGTTCCCGCCGGCCCGGACGGGCGGCTCCTCCCGGTCACGGATCGCGATGATGCCCAGCGCGGAGAGCAGGTAGCCGAGCGCGTCGGCCACCACGGTGGTGACCGGCCCGAACCAGCCGATCGCCGCCCCGCCGAGCGGCGGCCCGATCGCGATGGAGCTCCAATTCGTGGACTCGAAGCGCGCGTTGGCCACAAGCAGGTCCTCCGGCCGGACGAGCGCCTTGAGGTAGGCCCCGCTGGCCGCGCCGAACGCGATCTTGGCCGCGGCGATCACGATCGAGACCACGAGCAGCTGGACGAAGCCGAGCCACCCGAGGGCGTAGGCCACCGGGATCGTCGCCATGGCCGCGAACCGGATCAGGTCCGTCGCGATCATGACCGGCCGCTTGCGCCGGAACTCCACCCACGGCGCGAGCGGCACCGCGACCAGCGCACCCACCGCGGGCCCCACCGCGGACAGCGCGGACACCTCGGCGGGCCCGGCGTGCAGCACCAGGACGGCGATCAGCGGCAGTGCCCCGAACCCCAGTCCGGACCCGTACGCGCTCGCCGCGTACGCCGCCCACAGCCATCCGAACCGCCGGCCCAGTCGTTTCCCGCCCGTCATGCGCGATGCGCTCCCCTCGACGTCCCGACCCCGGCCGAACAAACCGGGGTTGACCGGTGAGAGCCAATCGGTCGCCACTACGGCAGGTCAAACAACCGATTCACCCACTCCGCACAACCTCTGGTTGTTCTCTAAGGTGGGTCGCGTGGACCTCGAAGCAGTACGCACCTTCGCCGCCATCGCGGAGGCCGGCCAGTTCCAGAAGGCCGCCGTCGACCTGTCCGTCACCCAGCAGGCCGTCTCCAAGCGCGTCGCCGCACTGGAGCGCGACCTCGGCGTGCGGCTGTTCACCCGCACCCCGCGCGGCGCCGAACTGACCATCGACGGGCAGGCGTTCCTGCCCCACGCCCGCGAGCTGCTGCGGGTCGCCGAGCGGGCGGTCGCGTCCGTGCGCGCCGGCCGCCGCCCGCTGCGGGTCGACGTGATCAACTCACGCGGCGCGGTCTCGGGCCTGATGCGCGGCTTCCACCGCAGCCACCCCGACATCGACCTCGACGTGCTGATGCTGTTCGACATCGACACCGCCGTCGCCGCCATCCGCTCCGGCACGATCGACGCGTCCTTCCGCGCCGTCGCCGCGCCCGGCAGGCCCCTGCCCGAGGACATCGAGTCCGTCCGGGTGCTCGACGAACCGCTCCAACTCCTCACCGGCCCCGACCACGCCCTCGCGGACGCCGGATCCGTGACCGTCGCCGAACTGGTCGGCCACCGGATCTGGATGCCCGGCATCGCCCCCGGCACCGAGTGGGGCGCCTACTACGCCGACCTGGTCGCCGAGTTCGGCCTCACCATCGAGGCCACCGGCCCCAACTTCGGCTCCGACGTGCTCCTCGACACCATCGCCGACACCCCGGCCCTGGCCACCTTCATGAGCGAGCGGACCCGCCTCGTCTGGCCCGCCGGCCACGGCCTGCGCCGCATCCCGGTGACCGACCCGACGCCCGTCTACCCCCACTCCCTCCTCTGGCACCGCGACAACCCCCACCCGGCGCTGCCCACGCTCCGCGCCCACCTCGCGGCCGCCCCCGCGGACCCCGCCGCCCCGGACACCTGGACCCCCGCCTGGGCCCTCCCCCACTGACCGCCCGAACCGGCCCGGCCCACCCCGGCCCGAACCGCCCGGCCAACGCGAAAGGGACAGAGCCGGACCAACCGAAACAGCGGCCACGGCGGGGGCCGTGCTCCACCCCGCCCGGGATCCCCGCCGGCGGCCACCCGTGAGAGGGACGTGGCCGGAGGGCGCGATGCACCGCCGTCGGGCGTAATGGAAGGACCCGCCCCGGCGGACTGCACCGGGGTGCCGGGGTCGATCGAGCCGGTGTCGAGTGCCCGCGCGGGAGCAGAACGGCGGCGGGAGCAGGACGGCGGCGGGAGCAGGACGGCGGCGGGAGCAGGACGGCGGCGGGCAGGGATGAGCGGTGAACAGCGATGAGCGGTGAGCAGCTGTCCGGCGCGGCGCGACCGGACCGGCCGGAGGGGCACGGCGAACGCCTGCTGGGCACGCTGCTCGATCAGACCCATGAGCTGCCGCCCCAGCTGATCGCCCCGCTGGTCGCCGCCGCGGTGCGCGGGCTCGGCGGCCGCGACCCGGCGCTCCTGCTGCAGGACTACGGCCAGCTGGTGCTGGTGCCGTTGCCGGGGCGGGGGTTGGCCGCCGGGGAGCCGGTGCCGATCGACGGCTCCCCCGCGGGTGCGGCCTTCCTGCGCGGTCTCGCCGTCGAGGAGCCGCGGCCCGACGGGGTACGGATGTACCTGCCGTTGCTGGACGGCGGCGACGAGGTGGGGGTTCTGGCCCTCACCCTGGACGCGGTCGACGAGGGCGACCGGCTGCTGCTGCGGCGCCTCGCCGCCCTGGTCGCCGATCTGCTGGTCACCAAGAGCGGCTACACCGACCGGATCTTCCAGGCCCGGCGCCTCGAACCGATGAGCGTGGCCGCGGAGATCCAGTGGTCGCTGCTGCCACCGCTGTCGCTGTCCGTTCCGCAGGTCGCCGTGGCCGGCATCCTCGAACCGGCCTACCAGGTGGCCGGGGACAGCTTCGACTACGCGCTCAACGACGGCCTCCTGCACGTCGCCACGATCGACGCGATGGGCCACGGGCTGGACGCCGCGACCATGGCGACCGTGGCCATCGGCGCGTACCGGCACGCCCGGCGCGCCGACATCGGACTCGCCGAGATCTACGCGTTCATGGACCGGGCCGTCGCCGAGCAGTTCGGGCCGGACCACTTCGTCACCGCGCAGATGATGCGCCTGGACACCGGGACCGGCCACCTGCAGTGGGTCAACGCCGGCCATCCCCAACCGCTGCTGATCCGCGACCACGTCGTCGTCGAGCGGCTGGAGAGCGAGACCACCCTGCCGGTCGGCTTCGGCGGTGAGGAGCCGGTGATCAGCGAGCGGGTGCTGCGGCACGGTGACCGGGTGCTGTGCTTCACCGACGGCCTGGTCGAGGAGCGCGAGGCCGGCGGGGAGCAGTTCGGGGAGGAACAGCTCATCGACTGGGTCAACCTCGTCGAGCGCTCGCAGGACGGGGTGCGGGCCGTGGTGCGCGCGCTCTCCCACGTCCTGAAGGAGAAGCGGGGCGGGCGGACGAGCGACGACGCGACCCTGTTCCTGATCGAGTGGCGCTGAGCGGGCCGCCCCCACCACGGCTCTCACGACCGGCCGGGCCGACCCGGTGCGGGCGGAGTACCGTGGGATGTCGGAGCGGCCCGTGCCGCCGCTCCCCCGAGGGCCGCCCCTCGCTCGGTGGGGTCGGGCCGCGTCCGCGGATAGGTGGCGAGCCATGTCGGACGAAGCCGGTGCCGCGTTCCCGGGCCTTCTGCCGGACCGGTTCCGGCAGGCCGCGCGGCCGGGGACGGTCCTGTTGCGCCTGGAGACCACACAGTCGCGCGAAGGCCTGCTCGACGGCGCGTGGTGGCCGCGTTCACGAGACGTCGGCGCCGAACTCCCTGGCCTGGTCAGGGCGTTGACCGAACACCTCGGCCCGGTGGCGAGGGTCGGGCTGGACACGGCAGCCTGGGACGACGTACCGGCCCGGCTGGTCGTCGACGGCCGGTCGGTGCACATCGACCGGTTCCCCGTCGGCGACGACACGGTGATCGTCACACGGGGCGACCACGATCACTTCAGCCTGCTGGTCGTCCCCCCGCAGGCGAGCCAGGAGGCGGCGCTCGCCGCGATGGCCCGCGCGGTCAAGGCCGGCGGAAGCGACTCGGCTCGGCAGATCCTCGTCGCCACCGGCATCGACTCCGAGCCACCGGGCGAGGCGTCCTGAGGGACGGTCCCGCGGGCCCGGCTCCTCGGACAGACAGGAAAGGCGGGACGGGGAGATGTCCGTCTACGTGAAGCTCTCGGCCGACGCCCGGGCACCGGCGGAGCCGTCGAAGGGGCCGTTGGACATGCAGTACGAGGACGGTGCGGACGGCGTCACCTTCGAGTACGACCTGCATCCGAGTGGTGCGCTGCGCGTCCTGCGGGTCTTCGAGGACACGCCGTACCGGATCGAGGTCTGCTTCGGCCCCGGGGCGTGGCTCCAGGTCGTGGGCAGCTACCTGCGGAAAGGCGCCGAGTACTGACGGCGATCCGCGTCGGCCCCCTCCGCCGTGCGGTTCCGGCGCAGAGGGACGGGGGCGAAGGCCGGTGCTACGACCGGTACGACGACGCCGATGACGCCGAGGACGCGGGTACCGGCCAGGAGGCGGCCCTGTTCCGGGCGACATCCGCCCGCCTGCCGGCCTCACCGGCACCGCCGGAGGGAGCGGGGGCCGACGGCAGGAAGTCGGAACGGGGCTGCCGCTCTGCCGCTCCACCGCCCGTCTCCGCGGCGATCAGGTCGCTCGCGATCCGGATGTCGGCCGGGTCGGCCGCCTCCGACATCAGCCGGGCGGCATCGACGGAATCCGTCTCCGGCGGGACGACCAGCAGGTTCAGCCGGCGCGGGGCGTACGAGAACACCGCGACCGTGTGCTCGTCCTGCTCGGTGGTGAACCAGCCCGCGTGGACGATGTGCCCGGTGACCGGGATGCGCCGGGGGATGACGGGCCACTGCGCGGGGTTCACGGTGATCCGGGTGATCCGGCCCCACCGCTCGTCGATTTCGGCGGCCAGGGCGGGGAGTTCGAGAAGAAGATCACGCGAGCGGGGCCACCAGGCTCCGTCGAGTCGGCCGGACCGCGCACCACGAGGTGCCAGGGAGAGCCGCACGGTGGGTTCCAGGGCGCGAGGCGTCGTCGCACGATCGAGCGTCGTGGCCATGATCAAGGACCTGCCTCCGGGCCCGGCCCGCGGGGCCGGGTCCGGCATTGCCGTTCGCCGGAGACGACGCCAGTATCCGGGTGCCGGCATGCGAAGTGCCTTCGGTACTGCCCAGGTTACTCTCGGTCCACTCCGAACCCTGCATGTCGCGGTGGGTTCCCACCCGACGCCTGCGGTAGGACACCGGAGTACGACGGGGCGGCGGCCCCTCAGACGCGCCCGTAGCGGACCGCCTGGTCGGCGAACTCCCGGGCCATCTCCTCGGAAACGGTCGGACGGGTGCGGTGGATCGCGTCCAGATAGACCTGGGTGCTGGGCTGGGTCCGCTCCCCCGTGTCGAGCGTGCGCTCGAACGTGCTCTGGGCGACCGCCATGGCGACCTGCCGGATGTCGGCGGGAGTGAAGCCCTCGCTGGCTTCCGCGAGGACCGCCGTGTCCGCGGCGGTACCCGTTTTCGCGGTGTAGCCGGCCCACAGCGCGTCGCGGGCCGCGGCGTCGGGTGGCCCGACCGGCAGGACGTAGTCGAACCGGCCGTGGCGCAGGAACGCCGGGTCCAGCGCGGCCACCGAGTTGGTGGCGCAGACGAGGAGCCGGCCGTCGCGGTCACGGAACCGCACGATCGACTTGAGGAGTTCGTTGACCACGCCGACCGACGCGGGGGCGGCGAGGCTGCGTGTCCCGGCGACCTCTTCGACCTCGTCGATGAAGAGCAGCACATGGTCGAGCTGCACCACCTCTTCAAAGCGGCGGCCGAGTCCGGTGGCCAGCCCGTCCTCGGAGACGAGCCGGGAGGGGAAGATCTCGATGAACGGCCAGCCGAGCCGGCCGGCCACGGCCTTGGCGAACGTGCTCTTGCCCGTGCCCGGCGGGCCGAACAGCACGACCGCGCGCGGCGGTTCCACCCCGTGGGCGTCCGCCAGCTCGGGGTTCGCCAGGGGCAGCACCAGTCGCCGTTCGATGAGCCGCTTCTCGTCGGCCATGCCCGTGAGCCGCTCCCAGAGACGGGCTTCGGGCATGACCGCGCCCAGCATCGCCAGGACCGTCGCGCCCTGGGCGCTGACGGCCTCCGACTTCTCGAAGTACGTGAGCCCCCGGTGGGGTTGGAATCCGGAGTTGACCAGTGCGGTGGCGCCGGTCTCCTCATCGGGCAGCAACGCCGCGACGATCCTGGCGCCGGCGTCCCGCAGACGGTGCTCCAGCGCGGACAGCAGGGCGGTGCCCATGCCCAGGTTCCGCCAGGCGGGGTGCAGGGCGATGCGCAGCACCCATGCCCGGTCCCCGTCCACCCGGCCCACCGCCGCGCCCACCAGATGCCCGTCCGCGACCGCGACGACGCTCGGATTCCGTGCCTGCAACGCGGCGACCACGTCGGAGAGACGGAAGGCGGCGGCGCGATCCGTGGTGGCGCTCTCGGCGTCGAGCCGAACCATCGCTTCGAGGTCGTCCGGAGTGAAGTCCCGGACATGCCATACAGCCATACGCCGCTCTCGCATACGCCGCTCTCGAACGTCGCGCGCCCCTGGACTTCCATCATCGGTCGACTCCGGCCCGGTCGCTCGCCAGGGCGGACGACCACGGCCGGTGCGCACCGAGGCGGGCGCCGCCCGGCTCCGGACATGACCGCCCGGACACGCTCGACCCGGAACGCCCCGTCGATCGCCACGGTGATCACCCGGAGGCACGACGAACATCAACTCCCGTGCATGGCACATGCGTTCGCAGCCATGAAGCCAGCTCCCCCGCGGCCCCCAGGGCGGCCCCGCCGCACCCGGCCCGGACAACGCGAAAGCCCCAGGTCGCTGACCTGGGGCTTTACCGCTGGAGCGGGCGACGAGAATCGAACTCGCGCTCTAAGCTTGGGAATCTTTGGGCTTCCGGGCCAAAAAGCGCTCCCGACCTGCACCGATACCGGCGCGACCAGCCCGCCGAACACCCGACGCAGACCGCCGGTGCCCGCCGTTCTCCACCAGTTCTGGCACGGATCTGGCACGCGCCGGACTCATCGCCGCAGCCCCCAAGTTCCGCCTCGCATTCGCCGAGCGCCATCGGGCTCGTGCGACCCTGCGGGACCTACGCACCACGAGACCCCGGACGACGACCATACTGGCCAGTTCCGCCCCACGCTCCGCCGTGCCGTTTCGCCTGATCAGGGTATGTCGACGACTCCGCCTCGACACCCGATGCCTCCCCACCCAAAGGCATCCTGCCGCACATGGCACCACCTGGTGACGTCCGCCCAGCCAGCAGGGCCTATGCGGGCTCTGCACAGCACGTCGCGTCTACCGCTCAGGCAAGTCAATGAGGGTGGGTTGCGATTGACTCTGGCCGCCGCCCGTCACCCGAAGATAGTCAGGATTCGGGACCATCTCGCGATGGAGGTACCGGAGGTCCGCGCCACAGCGCAAGGCGAGTCGCTCCTGGCGCGCGCGGTCGGCTGTCGAGATGGTCTCGCCGTTGCGGGTCGTGATGACGATCGCGGGTCGCTCCACCGAATCGACGGCTTCATTCAGTGCCGCCCAGACGAGGTCCCGGAAGGTTCCAGCACGGCCCCAGCAGACGTACCGAGCGGCGGCGTCGGCGATCGCGTAGCAGTGGTTCGGCTTCTCTCCAACCGAATCGGGCTTCATCGCCCAGCCGCTCCCACACGCCGCCCGAACAATTTCCTCCGGCCCTTGGAATCGATTTACCGCATAACGGACATAGTTCCCGATTCCCTCCTGGGCCCGGGCGTACTCCTTCATGGGGACGTCTTTGATCCAGACCCTGGCGTCCTTCTCCGGTCCATAGGAGAGCAGGATGCCGCCGACCTTGGGATCCTCGATCCACTTCCGGTACTGGTTGGTCTTGTCAGCGTTACTCAAGAACTCCCAGTCCAGGTCATTGGCCTGCTGGTAGATCTCGATGAGGAGGCGTTCACGGATGGGCGCAGGCAGCTGCTGCAAGGACACGGTCATTACTCCTGTGGGGCGAGGGCGGCGGGAAACTGGAGTCGGTGCTCGTCGTACGCGGTCTCGAGGCTGGCCGCATCCTTAATCCACTCGTCCATGAGAGTGGCCACCTTCTGGTCGCTGAAGTCGATGTTCGACGGGGTGAACCTGGCCAGGGTCTCGATTTCACCATCGCCGCCAAGGGCACGCTTGAGCTTGAGCGCAGCAGCGATGCGGCGGAGGTCGCTGACGAAGTCCAACACCGCGACCCGGTCCTTTCCCTCGCGCAAGCGGAGCCCTCGCCCGAGCTGCTGCACGAAGATCCGCCGGGAGTGAGTAACTCGCGCGAAGCAGAGGATGTTCACGTCTGGCACATCGACGCCCTCGTTGAGAATGTCGACCGCCGTCAGAATGGGCACCTCGCCTGAGCGGAAGGCAAGTAGGCGGTTCTGCCGCTCCCTCTTAGCGAGTCCGGCGTGGATGGCGAGGGCACCGGACCAGAGCGGGGTACGCCGCAGCATGTCGGCAAGCCGTTCAGCGTGTTCGATAGTGCGGCAGAAAACGATAGCCCGCGGATTGAGCGTGGTGGCCCATGTGGCGGCGAGCTCGTCGCGGATGGCTTCGTCTCGCTGCGGCAGGAAGAGCTTCGCGTTGAGTTCGGCCAATCCGTACGAGTGGTTACTGGCCTCGCGGACGATGTCCCAGTCGATGTCGTCGACGAACAGGCGGTAGTCGACCTGAGCGAGGTAGCCGCGCCGCATTCCATCCTCGATCCCCAGGGTGAAGCTGGGGGCGCCGAGCTGATGGGTGATGTCGTGCTTGTCGCCGCGCCATGGGGTCGCGGTGACGCCCAGGTGGCGGGCCGAGTTCAGGAGTTCCAGCAACTCGTCGTACTGGCCTTCTTCGCCCAGGTGGTGGGCTTCGTCGATTACTACGAGGTCTGGGCGATAGCCGAAGCGCGCGGCGGACAGCGCCGACGCGACTGTCGCGCACGTGAGTCCGGAGAGGTCATCAGGGCGTGTGTCCCCAGTGAGGAGGCGCGTTGAGACCTCTTTAGGCAGGTGACGCCAGAGCGCCCGCTCCAGTTGCTGGACGAGGTCCTTCGCGTGCGCGACGACCAGGACTTGGTCTTGGGGCTCGCCTCGCAGATGCTCCGCGATCACCTCACCACCGACGACGGTCTTGCCCAGCCCGGTAGCCAAGACGAGCAGCGCGCGGCCCGAGGCGTCGAGGTCGGCGGTCAACGCTTGCAGGGCCTCAGCTTGATAGGGCCGGAGCGTTACCTGCCCGAAGCGGCGGGGTACCCGATCGAAGCTCGTTGTTAGGTCCGTTCCTCCCCAAAGGAGGATTCCGGGACCCAGGCGTGCCAGATTCGCCACACGCTGCCGAGCGTCAGGACTGAAGCGGGTGTTGGTGACGACGACGGCGTGGTGTGCGCGGTAGTGATCCCGTGCGCGAGCGACCTCGTCCACCGCGTCGGCTCCTACGGCCCCACGTCGCTTCCACTTGCACTGGATTACCCAGGTCTCGCCTTTGTGACGGGCGAGGATGTCGCCGCCCTCGTCGCCGGAGCCGTCGATGTTGGACACGTCGGAGAAGCCCAAATGCCAGAGGAGGCGTTCGATGCGGCGGGGAAACTGCAGCGGTCCGGCGTCCAGCAGCGAGGCAGCGTTGAGGAATTGCATCCTGCCCTCCCTACGTGTTGTCGGCGAGGTCGCGCGCGATGAGACGGCAGCTGATCCTGATCCGGGCCAGCTCCTCCACATCGAGGCGTGGACGGTGCTGCTCCAGAAGCGCGAGGTCTCCGAGAGGGTTGATCAGCCGCTCCACGACGAGCGCTCGAGCCCCGGGATCACTGAGAGCGATGTATCCGCGCTTGAAAACGGATCCGTCAAGGAAAGTCTCGGGGGAGTCTTGGATGATGCGGATGACGGCGCTGGCCGGAACATATCGGATGAATTCGCCGTTGGTGACCGCGTTACTCCAAGGGGACGTTCCACCAGCCTCGACCGCGAACCGGCGCTCGGCGTCCGCTCGTTCGTCCTTCGTGAGCAACAGCCAGTGCACCGCCGGGTTCGCCGAGACGGGCGTCACCATGGCCAAGCGCACCTGTTCGAGGAGCCGCTCGGATTCCTCCGCCATCGCCGCCGGCGTCAGCCGGGGACTGGAGGTGTGGACCTTGAGCTGCGCGACGATCTCACTCAAGGGCATCGACACGTTATTCGCCCGAACCCGCATGAACTCCGCGACCTCGACGAGCGCCAAGTCGCGCATGTCCGTCCCGAATTCGCGGAAGATCGAGTGTCCGGTATCGATGAACACTTCCAAGCGCGGGGCTCGGACCATCGAGACGATCACAGGCGCGACCTGCCCGTCCTTGGTGACAAGGTGCTGGCTACGAACCGCCCAAGCCGTCAGATCGACGCGCCCCAAGTCTTCGAGGTAGTACGGGCCCGTCAGATCCACGATGGGGTCGGCGCTGTCACGGTATCGCTGAAGCCGCTGGTCCAGCGTCTCCACCGGTGCGGTAATGTCCTCGGGCGGTTCTTGGCCAGCAATGGTCGAGGCCGGCGCGGCACCGCCCTCAGCCTGGTCATCCGGGTCGAGGAGTCCGGCCCCAAACCCGGGGAGGATGTCGTCATTCCCCGGTTGAGGTTCCACTGTTACCGGATTGTCGTGCTGGTAAGCGGCGCGGTACCACGCCTCGTCGGTCTGATACTCGTAGTGGCCTGCCCGCATGAACGTGGCCCACTGCGCGGCCTTCTCATGGAGGGCGTTGCGTCCGTCACCCGGGATCAGGTAGTTGAGCCCCGGGTCCTGCCGGCGGAAGCCCGCGTAGAGCAGGGCGAGGGGGCTACGGTTCTCCAGCAGTCCGAGGTTCTTCGCGATCTTTGGGCGCAAGGGGCTTGTTCCGCGGACCTCACGCAGGACTTGCCGCCACTCGGCCGTCTCGAACTCGAAGGCGGTCTTCTGGTAGTTCGGAGCGACGTGATCGCAGTGGATCTCACCGACGATCCGGCCCATCTGCACAGCTCCGGAGTCGATGGGGTACTCGAGCTCCGCCTCAGCGAGGCTGTCCTCGTCCTCCCAGTAGAAGACCCGCTTGTCCTTAAGCATGATCTTGCGTCCGTTGCGGAGGAAGTCCAGCCCGTAGTCGGTGCGGTGGACGTAGCGCTGAATCCCGATCCAGCCCCAGATCTTGCGCTCCCTCAGTTCGAGGCGATCCTGCCCGCATTCCTCGCAAAGCTCGGCGTCGGCGGAACTCCAGTACCCGCAGGCCATGCAGGCGTTCTTGGCGCTCAGCACGTGGTTGATCTTCTGGACGGCGTGGATCTCCACGCCTTGGCGGGTGACGGTCCGCTTCTCGTCCCAGACGCAGGGCAGGCGCGGCTTGACCTTCTTGCCGTTGAGCGTAAGCAGGAAGCCCCTCTCCGCCAGCAGGTAGCTGTAGACCTCCCCGAGCTTGTCCCTGATCACGTTCTGCGTCTGCGGGCGGCAGAGCGTGGCGTACTGCTCCTGCTTGAGGTCGCTGATGGTGACGGTGGTGCCATGCTCGTCACGATTGGCCTTAGGCACCGCGCGGTATGGCGCCTGGTACTTGGAGGAGTTGGCGATCTGCACCAGGTCCAGCGTTACCTCGATCCAGTCCGGATCGCCTGCCCGACTGGTACGCACCGTGGTACGCCGACCGAGTCGCGCCGTACTGATGTTGAATCCCATCCCGAACAGGCCGAGAGAGCCATGTCGGCCGTTACTGGTCCAGCCCGCGCTGATGGCGTTGGTGACAGCCTTCAGGCTCATGCCCCGGCCGTTGTCCTGCACCGTGATCTCAGCCGTCGCACGCTGCGAGTTCGCCGGGGGAAGTGAGATCGCGACCGAGGGCCGATCCACCGTCCCGCTGGCCGCCTGGAATTCGTCGAAGGAGTTGTCGATCAACTCAGCCAGGCACTGCCAGTGTGAGAACTCGATATCACCGAGCACGCCCAGGATTCGCGGGTGCGGTGTGACGTTGATGTACTGGTCCTCGGTCACAGCCGACCCCCGTCTTGGTGGTGAACACATGCTTGGCAGGCGGATGTGCTCGCGCGACCATCAGCAGTCTGGCGTGCACCATCGACCCCAGTCGGGCACGCTCCAGGAGCATCCATCAGCATGCCCTCAACCCTAATGGGCGGCACCGGCGGGTGCGGGACAAAGATCTCGAACCCTGCTGATGCCACCCCGCAACCGGGAGGAGTGCCTCAGAGCTTCGCGTCTGGCGGACTCGGCCCATACTCCGGGAACCTGCGGAAGTCACCATCGATGCGAGCGGCCGAGTGCAGATCCCGATGGGGATTCTCGCCGAGGCCGGTCTCGACACTGGGAGTACAGTCCTCGCGTACAGCGACGGTGACGGCCGGATCGTCCTACGCAGGTTGACCGACGCCATCGATGGCTTGATGCTCGACGGGGAACTGTAGCTACGCCTCGCCGGACGCTCCGCGGACCGCCAAGATGACCCGCTTCGCCACGTCCTCCGGTGCCTCATGCTCCCAAGCCCGGATGACCGTCCAACCCGCCTCCTCCAGGATTCGGCTGGTCTCGGCGTCCCGCCGCTGGTTGTCGGCGAACTTCTCCTCCCAGAAGTCCACGTTCTTGGTCGCCGGTCGATGATGCTCCGGGCAGACGTGCCAGAAGCAGCCATCAACGAAGACCGCGACTCGCGCCTTTGGGAACAACACATCCGCACTGCGCCGGAGGCCCTGGAGCGGCCGCGCGTTGACCCGGTAGCGAAGCCCTTTCTTGAAAAGCAGAGAGCGAAGGACCTTCTCGGGCTTCGTGTCCTTTCCGCGGTTACCTCTCATCGAGGCACGGACCGCCGGGGTCGAGGCTGTCGAGTCCTCGGGCAGCGTCTCCTCCATCAAGAGGCCCATCGCCCAGGCCAGCCGCCAGCCCTCAGCCAGATTGGCCGCGCGGGTGTCCTGCTCCACCTCGCCCAGGTAGCGCTCTGGAGACTTCCGTCCGTCGCCCCAACGCAGGGACGCTCGGATCCGCCGCGTCTTAGGCAGGACCCTCAACGAGACCGAGGCGTGAGCGATCCGGCCCTCACCCAAGTCAACCACCCGTCGATGGCGACCACCCGCTGCTCGGTCCTGTTCAGCGGACAGAGCCTTCCGTGTCCTCCCCGGCCGCCCCTTCCAGGCGCGATCGGGGGGCAGCCGGTCATTCCAGCGGCTCTGGGACGGTTCCGCCGCATCGCTCACGACTGTGATCCCGGTGCCGCGTCGAGGGCCTTGGCCACCGCGTCAGCGAATACGGCACCGAGCTTCACCGGGACCGCGTTGCCGAGTTGCCGCATCTTCTCCCCCCTAGGGCCTTCGAGCTTCCAATCGTCAGGGAAGGTCATGACCCGGGCGGTCTCACGCACCGTCATGTAGCGATGCCTGTAGATGGTTCCGCCGGAAGTCTCAAGGTCGTCGGTCAGCATCACGGACTCGCCGCCAGGGACTCCGTGCACGCCGGCCTTCACAGTCTTGGCGGGACGGTCCAGTTCGTTGGGCGTGTGGCCCTTGTAGATGCGAGCGTCGGGCCATCCGATGTGGTCGGTGAACCCCCCGGCGCGGTACTCCTGGCGGTCAAGCCTGTCCCAGGGGATCTTCGGTAGTGGCTTGCCCTCGTTCTCATCGATGCCGGCGATGGCGTCCCGGAACGTACGCCAAGGCTTCGAACCGTCTGGGATGAGCGAAACGTCCTTGGGGATCCTGGCCATGACCCGGGCGCGGACATCCGCGGGCACCGATGAATGCCGCTTCCAATACGAGCCGTCGAGCATGGTCCGGAACAGCGCCTCCTCCGAGTACTGGGGACGCACATCCTTCTTGAATTGGTCGATGTCGACCCCCAGGTCCTCCCGGAAGGCGACGATGAAGATGCGGTTCCTGACCTGGGGGACCCCGTAATCGGCGGCGTTCACGCGCGTCATCACCACCTTGTAGCGCTCCGCCGGGTCACCGGCGGCCCTGCCCTTGGCCTCGATGAGGGCCTTGTCGTGCTTCTGCCAGCTGATCTCCGGATCACGCAGCTCGAAGGGCATCTCCATCTCGCGCAAGATGTACTCGAGGTACGGCTTGAACGATGGCCTGAGCAGTCCGACGACGTTCTCGCAGATGACGGCCTTGGGTCGAATCTGGCGCATCGCCTTGAACATCTGAGGGAACATGTTCCGCTTGTCCTCGTCCCCCTTGGCGATCCCGCCCAGGCTGAACGGCTGACAGGGCGGACCGCCGGCGAGCACGTCGACACGACCGAGCAGGTAGCTCATATCGAGGCCCTGAACGTCCCCCGCCGCGAGCGGCCACGGCTCCCCCGGCTCCGGGATCCGCTCCTCATCCCCGCGGGGCTTGGCCCCGTTCGCCTCCAGGGTCTGACAGGCTCGTGGGGCGAACTCGTTGAACAGCAATGGCCGGAAGCCCGCCCCATGGACGGCCATCGCGAGGCCGCCCGCGCCCGCGAACAGCTCGACAGCGGTGCGATCATCTTTCGACTCTTCTTGCAGTTCAGGCATTGCAAAAGCATACCGCGGAAATAGCGATCACCGGGACTGTTGTCAAGAAGTCTCACCTCACCTTCACGAGTGACCGAAGCGGTACGACCAGCGATCGAAGTGGCCGCCACAAGCGGGGACAGCACTGTTCCGATTCCCGCACGCCAGGGCGAACGGCCACATGGGCGATGCCGCCCAGGTCCGGTGATCAGGTCGCCGACCGGCCGCGAGGGAGCCTCCTAGCGGCGATCACCCGCGAGCCGGACGCTGGCACCGGCGGCCAACCCGTCTGCCCCTCAGCTGAATCGCCAGTTAGCGACAGAACCCGGTACCCGTCGCTGAGACCATTCACGGACGAGGGGGCCTACCGCGCCAGCTCGCAAACAAGCCCAGGCCAACGCTGGTGACCGCCGTGAACGCCTCAGACCCGGCGATCAGGAAGACGGCCGCCGCCAGCGTGGTCAGAAGCAACAGTGCGACCAGATCAAGCACCCGGTCACGGATCGGTTCCACCGACACCGGCCTTGACCTGGAGTCAACCCGAGGAGAGGAGGGCGAGGTGGGCTCTTCGATTTCATCCATGCGACCAGCACACCAGGCTCACCCGCCACGACTCCTATGGCACGAACAGGCTCAGACATACCCGATCGCCGCAGGCCGACGCCGTACAAGATGGTGCGCGGAGCGAACACCCAACTCTGTATGGTGGTGTTCGGCGAAATTCGGTCCTGTTCGGTAGCCAGCGCCCTACGCTGAGTCCCGCAGACCATCAGGGGGACATGCGTGGCGCATGGGGATTCTTCGGGGATGACACCCGAAGCCGCGTTCCAGCGAGGACTCGCCGACTTCGCCACCGGACTCCGGAGACTGCAGATCGAATGCGGCAACCCTTCCCAGCGCATGATCAGCCGCGCCGCACCCTCCGGGCGGCCACTGTCGGCCTCCGCGATCAGTGAGACCCTCACGGGTAAGCGTCTGCCCAGTCGAGACTTCCTCATCGCCCTCGTCCGGACGCTGCTCAGCCACTCGAACGATGGCCAGTCCCCTGTAGGCCGCAACGACCCAAGGGTCGAGTTCTGGCGCACGAGCTGGAACCGAGTGGCGCACCTACAGTCCGAGGCCCGTCACGCACCCGCAGCATTCAATTCGGCACAGTCGGTCACGGTTGCTGAGAGCGATCCACCACCCTCTGCACCCACTCAGCCGGGAAGCGACACACCAGCGAACCCTTCTGAGTCGCTGACGCATAGCCGAAGCTTGAAATTTCGCCGCGCGTCTGTGCTCCTGCCTCACTCCGGCTTCGTATGGTCTGTGGCGTTCTCCCCCGATGGCAAGCTTCTCGCGACCGGCAGCGCCGCTGGGAAGGTGACGCTCTGGGACCCCGTCACCCACCAGGCCATCAGCAATCCCGAGACTGCCCAGAAGAGCACAATCAGGTCGGTGGCGTTCTCTCCGGACGGACGTTTGCTGGCGGCTGCCAGTGACGAACATGGCGTATGCCTATGGGACGTGAGGTCAGATCAATCATCCGGAGCTCTCCAACTCACGAAGCGACAAAAGGTCGCAGCAGTCGCGTTCTCCCCGGATGGCACCGTGCTGGCCACCGCCAGCTTCGACCGAACGGTACGGCTCTGGGACCCATACACGTGCGAAGCGGTCGGCAAGCCGCTGACCGGACACACCGGCCCCGTCACGGCAGTCGCCTTCTCGCCCGAGGGGAGCGCATTGGCCACCGCTAGCTTCGATGGCATGGTGCGGCTCTGGGACCCAGCAACCCACCAAGCGATCGGCAAACCGTTGCTCGGCCACACCGGGCTCGTCAGGTCGGTGGCGTTCTCCCCCGACGGCAAGCTGCTAGCTAGCGCGAGTGACGATGGCATGGTGCGGCTCTGGGACCCAGCAACCCACGAAGCGGTCGGAACGCCCCTGGCCGGCCACACCGGCTCCGCCACTGCGGTGGCGTTCTCACCCGACGGCAGCCTGCTCGCCACGGCCAGCGACGATGGCATGGTACGGCTCTGGGACCCGGCCACCCACGAAGCGGTCGGAGATCCCCTGACCGGTCATGCCGTCCCCGTCAAGTCGGTGGCGTTCTCCCCCGACGGCAGCCTGCTCGCCACCGCTGGCTACGATCGCGTCGTGCGGGTATGGGAGGGCAAGGAGACATTGCCATTGCTTGTCCCGACGCAGCGCACTCGGGACAAAGACGACCCGCATGACAACCTGCTCAGCGAGGACGCCGAACTGCGCTCCCGACTAGGTGTTCTGACCGCACGCGGCCTCGCCAGTCGAAGCGTCCTAACCGCGCTCAAGAACGGCGAAGGCATCTATCTGGCGCCCCTTGTCGGACACCGTGACGCGGTCTGGTCAGCCGCGTTCTCCCCCGACGGAACCACACTGGCTACCGGGAGCGCCGACGATACGGTGCGATTCTGGGACCCTGCTGACCGGCAACCCGTCGGAAGGCCCCTGACCAATCACCGCGACTCCGTTCGGTCAGTCGCGTTCTCCCCCGACGGCACCCTGCTAGCAACCGCAGACCGTAGCGGGGCGGTTCGCCTGTGGGATGCGGGCACCCGGGTACCGGCGGGCGGGCCATTTGCCGACAACCTCGGCCCCATCACATCAGTGGTCTTCTCGCCCACCGGAGTCCTCCTTGCCATCGTTACTGACGCTGGCGAGGTACAACTGTGGTTGCCGGCCGCGCAACAGGCTGCCAGTGATCCTCTGGCCAGCCGACGTGGGGTCATCACCGGAGTTGCGTTTTCCCCCGATGGCACGCTAATCGCAACCGCCACCGATGCTGGCACGGTGACACTTTGGGACTCTGGCACGCACCAGCCGACCGGCGAACTCCGTGATGGCCACAGCGGCTCAGTCAGCTCCGTGGTGTTCTCCCCGGATGGCAGCTTGATCGCGACTGCCGGTCACGATCGCTCGATGCAGCTGTGGGACCCAACCACCCATCAGCCCGTCGGAAAGCCCCTTATGGGTCATGACGGTGCCGTTACAACCATGGCCTTCTCCCCCGACAGCGCACTCATCGCGACGGGGAGCAACGATCGCACCGTGCGGCTGTGGGACCCAACCACCCATCAACCTGTTGGTGAGTCCCTCGCCGGCCATCGCGGCACTGTGACATCGGTTGCCTTCTCCCCCGATAGCTCCGTGCTCGCCACCGGCAGCACCGATTGCACCGTTCGGTTGTGGGTGCCTCCCGCAGTCAACAGCTTCGCTCGACCTCAGGGCTAGGAGAGGGAGCTGCCCCTCTTGGACGCTGGCTTCGCGGTCCGAAAGCGTTCCAGGACGCGCTCGATCTAGTGCCGCATCAGGCAACGTTGGCCCTGGCGACGACTGCGCGTAGGCGTTCGTCGGCGGCGTGCTTGTTCCGCCAGATGATGTAGCGGCGGATCATGCTGCCCTGTTCCTTGTGGCTGGCGTGGTCGGTGCCGTCGAGCGCGAAGTAGCGCAGGGCGGTGAACTGGGCCTCGATCCGGTTGAGCCAGGAGCTGTTGGTCGGGGTGTAGGCGATCTCGACGTTGTTCGCGGCCGCCCATGTCCCGACCCGCTGGCACCGTTTGGTGGTCAGGTGCGGCGAGTAGTTGTCGGCCACGATCGCGATGCGCACGTCCATCGGGTGCAGCGAGCGCAGGTAGCGGCAGAACTCCAGGAACTTCGAGCGGTTCTTGGTCTTCTTGATGTGGCCGTAGAGCCGATCCTTGGCGAGGTCGTAGGCGGCGAACAGGTGCCGGACTCCGTGCGGGCGGGTGTAGGTCGCTCGTCGGCGGGGCCGGGGCTCACGGTCGGGGTCCTTGTGCCTGCCGCCGCGTTCGGCCCACTGGCGTCCGGGGTGGGGCTGGAGGTTGAGCGGCCCGAACTCGTCCATGCAGAAGACGACTTCGGGTTCTCCCTGCTCGGGTATGACCTCGCCGTCGGCGATCGCGTAGAGGTGCTCGACCCTTGCCTTCTTTGCGGCGTAGTCCGGGTCGCGGGAGGTCTTCCAGGTCTTCACGCGTTGAAGGAGACGCCCTCCTCGCGGAGCAGGACCCGCAGGCCCTCGTGGCTGATGTCGTCGACCACCCCCTCGGCGACCAGGAAGTCGGCCAGCTTGGCCAGGCTCCAGGTCGAGAACGGCAGGCCGTGCTCGGCCGGCCTGGACTTGGCGATCTTCTTGATCTCACGGCGCTCGGGCAGCGTGAAGGTCCTCGGCCGTCCGCCCTTGTACTTCGGGTAGAGCGAGTCGAAGCCGTCGGTGTTGAAGTTGTGGATCACGTCCCGGACCCGGTCCGCGCTGGTGAACGTCACCTCGGCGATCTTCGCCACCGCCATGCCCTGCGCGGACAGCAGGACCATCTGGGACCGCCTCCAGGTCACCACGGACCCGGTGCCCCTGCGGACGATCCGCAGCAGGCGCCTGCCCTCGTCGTCGTCAATCTCCCGCACTCTTACGCGTTCAGCCACGTGATCATTCTGGCCGCTCGGTTGCCACCTGGCGGCAACCGAGCGATGCGTCACAACGGGGCGAACGCAGTCTGATGCGGCACTAGTCAGGCGGTTCTTGCAGCGAGTTACGTATACCCATACTGCAAGAACATGGCGCCCTACAGGGCCTCTCACCTGCGAAGATCTTGACCGTTCTTGCAGTTCCGTACGGATTCTCCCGAAGATGCCGGCCCGCACCACACGATGTCGGAACCGGGTGACAGCATGCGCCTGTGCTGATCCCTGGATACGAGAACGATCCTCTTGCCATCGGCGAGGAACTGGTCCACCTGCCGGGCTTCTGGGCCGCGTATCTGCTTTGGCTCGCCGAGGGGGAGGATCTGGATCCCGAGCCCGCACTGTTCGGTGCAGACGGTGCGGACGTGGACGCCGCATACGAGCGGCTCTCCGACCCGACCGCCTGGCCCACCATCCGGCTGTCCATGCAGCATGGCCACAGCGTCCTGATCGTCCACCGCAACTTCGTCGAGGACGGAGGGGTCGACTACTACGTGGCCCACCCCGACTGGGACCGACCACGCTCACTGGCAAGGATCGACGGCCACTTCGCCGGCCCCGGGCTCGCCTGGTGCGAACTGGTCCACGTCGCCCGGCACCTCGGCGACGGGCCGGGGATCACTGACCCGGACGCCCGCCTGCTCCTCCTGCTGCCCATCCTCGGCGACGTCGACCTGCCAGCCGACGCCACCGCGACCGTCGCCGACGCCCTTGCAGCCATCGGCGCCCCGCCCGAGTCCACAGCCGCCCTCGCTGAGGCCCTGCTCGACCACCCCTTCTGGGACGGCGAGACGTGGTTCTTCGATGGGAGCTCTCCTCTCAGCGGCGCCACCACCACCCACCTCAGCCGCGTGCTGCTCTGCGGCGGCCCCTACGGCCCCCGCGACGTCCGCTTCGGACTCGCCCCCGACCAGGACACCCGCCTCGCCGAAGCCCTCGGCACCGGCGGCTGAGGACGGCTCCTGGCGCCCCCACCGAGCGCACCCCGCCCGGGGGGCGGCTGCCGTTCCAGGAGCGTTCTGGCACGGATCTGGCACGGCAGGCCCAGATTGGTCCAGACAATGCGAAAGCCGCAGGTCGTTGACCTGCGGCTTTACTGCTGGAGCGGGCGACGAGAATCGAACTCGCGCTCTAAGCTTGGGAAGCTCATGTTCTACCATTAAACTACGCCCGCCTGATGAGCCGTCAGAGACCGCTCGATCCAGTGTCACTGTACCCCATCTGCGACGGTGGTTGCACAGGGGGTCGGTGAACGTGGCGGAGCACGGTGGGGCGGGTGCGGGGGCGTACTGTTTGGGCCGCGTGCGAGTGCCCCGGTGGGTGGGGGCCGGGGCGGCGAGCCATGGTGAGGAATGTCCGGAACATCCCTTCGTGTGACGCTGTCCCGGGGCTCGGCCGCCGGGGCACGTGAGTACGGGTGAGTACTGGGTTAGGGATGGGAAGGGGATCGATGGAGCAGCGCGCCGTCGTTCGTTGTGCCGAGGGGCACCTGTTCAGCACCACCACGTTCCCGATGCAGAACCTCGGTCCGGGCCGGATCGGCCCCGGGCGGTTGATCCGATGTCCGCAGTGCGGACGGCTGCGGAGTTCGGTGCTGGCCGACGTGCGGGAGCTGTCGGAGCCGCAACTGGCGCGGGCGATGCGGCTGGAGGCCGCGGAGTTCCTGGCCTGAGGGCCGGCGGAAGGGCGGACGGGCCCCGGGCGGATTCGTCCGGGGCCCTTTCTTGCACGTAACCTCGAAGCGTGCTGCTCTCTGACAAGGACATCCGGACCGAAATCGACCGGGGCCGGGTCGTCGTCGACCCGTTCGACCCGTCGATGATCCAGCCGTCGAGTATCGACGTGCGCCTCGACCGCTTCTTCCGCGTGTTCGAGAACCACAAGTACCCGCACATCGACCCCTCGGAGGAGCAGCCGGACCTGACCCGGCTGGTCGAGCCGGAGGGCGACGAGGCGTTCATCCTGCACCCCGGCGAGTTCGTGCTGGCCTCGACGTACGAGGTCATCACGCTGCCCGACGACGTCGCGTCCCGGCTGGAGGGCAAGTCGAGCCTGGGCCGGCTGGGCCTGCTCACCCACTCCACGGCCGGCTTCATCGACCCCGGCTTCAGCGGCCACGTGACGCTGGAGCTGTCGAACGTCGCGACGCTGCCGATCAAGCTGTACCCGGGCATGAAGATCGGGCAGCTGTGCCTGTTCCGGCTCTCCTCGCCCTCGGAGCACCCGTACGGCTCGGAGCGCTACGGCTCGCGCTACCAGGGCCAGCGCGGCCCGACGCCGTCGCGCTCGTACCTGAACTTCCACCACACCAAGGTCTGAGCCGAAGGGCTCCGCAGAGCGCACGCACGACGGGCGGCCACCCCCTTCCGAGGTCGGAAGGAGGGGTGGCCGCCCGCGGCGTTCCTCAGGCCCGCTTCGGGCTGGTGACGGCGACCAGTTCGGTGCCGTCCTCGGACAGCCGCAGCTCGGTGCGCAGCTCGGCCAGCTCGCCGAGGTGGTGCAGGTGGGTGCCGCCGCAGAAGATCTGCGCGCCGCCCTCGGGCAGCTCGCAGTGCCACTGGCGGCGGGCGGTCAGCTCGGGGCCGGGCACCTCGATGCGGACCGGGGCGTCCGCGGCGACCCAGGCGGCCAGCCGGGCGTTGACGGCCTCGGTGAGGGCCGGCAGGGCGTCGGCGAGGGCCGGGAACTCCTCGGTGGCGTCCACCGTGAAGCCCTTCTTCTTCAGCGACTTGCCGAGCCGGTAGGTGTCGGTGCTGGCCGCGGTGTCCATCACCGAGCTCGCCATGGCGAGGCTGTCGAAGTCCGGGTGGCCGAAGGCGTCCGAGCGGCCCGGGTCCTTGCGCCAGCGCGGGGCGAGCGCGGCGTTCAGGGCGAGGGCGAGCAGGTGGCAGCCGCTGTGCGAGGCACTGAGGGCGCCCCGGCGGTCGGCGTCGACGGCGAGCGCGGCGGTGCGGCCGACGATGTCGCCGGGGTCGCCGTCGAGGACGTGCAGGACCAGCCAGGACCACTCCTCGTCACCGCGCCGGACCGGGATGTCGGCGCCGACCAGCAGCTCCCCACCGTCCGGGCCGACGGCGCCGGTCAGGCAGTCGACGACGGCCAGCCCGGTGCCGTCCACGGTCAGGGTGCCGAGGTCGGCCGGCTGGTCCGGCCAGGTGTGGTCGAGCGGGTGGAACGGGGTCGCCTCGGTGACGACGGCGTACCGGCCGTCGGCCAGCGGGTGCACCGCGAGCACCGGGGACTCGCCGGTCACCGCCCCGGCCGGGAAGCTGACGTGGGTGGTGGGGAGGGTCATTCCTGGCTCCGGTGAAGGTGGGACGACGAGGGTGGGCGGGCCCGGCGCTCGGCCGCGACCCGCCCCCATTCTGCCTTCCGCCCGCCGAAGGGTTCCGCCCACCGAAGCCCGCCGGAGCCGTCCGCCCGCCGAAACCCTCGGCCCGCCGGGCGCTCAGCCCAGCGTCGGCAGCTTGATCAGCACCAGCAGCGCGACCAGCTGTACCGCCGAGGCGGCCGCGGCCTTGCCCCAGGGCAGGTCGTGCAGCCGCCGGACCATGCTGGTCAGCAGGTACGCGCAGAGCATCCAGGTGACCCAGCCGACGACCTGGACGACGGCGCTGCCGGAGGGCAGCACCAGGTCGAGCAGCAGCCGGGGCGCGTCGGTGAGCCAGCCGATCAGCGCGGCCAGGCCGACGGTCGCCTTCCACGGGCCGTCGCCGCCGAGCTGGCGGGCCAGCGCGTAGGTGACTCCGCCGAAGAGCGCCCCGGTCACGGTGAAGCCGATGGCGGCGGCGAGGATGCCGGTCAGCGCCACGGTGAAGGTCGAGTTGACGATGTCGTCGTGGGTCAGCCCGATGCCGAGCACCGCGAGCGCGCCGTACAGCAGCGAGACGGTGAGGGCGGGCAGCCAGACCTGGTGGTCGCGGGTGCGGTCGAAGATGGCGGTCGGGGCGCGGAACAGGCCGGTGAACAGCTCGCGCCAGTGCGGCCGGGGCCCGGCGACGTGCGGAGCGGACTGGCCGCCGGCCCGGTAGACGGCGACGTTGTCCTGGCCGTACGGCTGCTGGTCGTACCCCTGGTCGGGCCCGTACCCGTGGTCGGGCCCGTACCCGTGGTCCGGACCGTACCCGTGGTCGGGCCCGTAGCCCTGGTCCGGGCCGTAGCCCTGCGCGGGCCCGTACGGCGGCTGCTGCGCATACGGGCCGCCGTCCGCGTACGGGTCGCCGGTCGGGAAGGCCCGGGTGCTGCCGGGCCGGTCCGCCGCGTACGGGTCGTACCCGTCCCCCGCCGGGTGCCCCGGACCGCCGGGCGGGCCGGCCGGACCGCCGGGACCGCCGGGCGTCGCCGCGTGCGGGGCCGTGAAGTACTCCGGCCCGTCCGTCCCCCCGTGCCCCCCGGGCACCGACGGCGGCGGAGGGGCCGACCACCCGCCGTGCGGACGGTCGGCGCCCTGACCGCTGTCGTATCGATTACCAGCCACGGTCCGAAGGTACCCGCCCGGCCCGGCCCGCGTCGGCCCCGGACGGAGCCGGGGCCGGTTTGCAGCGAGGCTGAGACGAACGGGGCCGAAAACCCGCCGGAACGACCCCCGGGAGCCCAACAGCCCGGCACCCCGGGAGCCCGGCAGCCCCCGGAGGCGCTACCGCTGCGCGCCGACCGACGGCCCGTGCACCGCCGCGGCCGCGCTGGTGCCGGCCGGGCAGCCGCCCGGCCCGGCCGTGGTGCGGACGGCGCCGACCGGCAGCAGGGTGCCGCAGGCGATCCGGATGCCGTTGGGCAGCTCGTTGTCCGACTCCACGATCGCGCCGTCGCCGATCACCGCGCCGTCCAGCGCCGAGCGGTCGCCGACGGTGGCGAAGGCGCCCACGATCGAGTCCTTGACCAGGGTGTCCGGGCCGATCACCGCGCCCGGCAGGATCACGCTGCCCTCGACGATCGCGCCGGCCTCGACCACCGCGTCCTCGGAGACCACGGTGCCGCCGCTGAGCACCGCGCCCGGGTGGACGGTGGCGCCGGGCAGCAGCAGGGCGTCGCCGGTCGGGCCGGGGACGGCCGGGGAGTCGACCTTGCCGAGCACCAGGTCGGCCGAGCCGCGGACGAAGGCCGCCGGGGTGCCCAGGTCCAGCCAGTACGAGGTGTCGACGACGCCGCGCAGCAGTGCGCCGGTGGCCAGCAGCTCGGGGAAGGTCTCGCGCTCGACGGACACCTCGCGGCCGGCCGGGATGCGGTCGATCACGGACCGGGTGAAGACGTAGCAGCCGGCGTTGATCTGGTCGGTGACGATCTGCTCGGGGGTCTCCGGCTTCTCCAGGAACTCCAGCACCCGCCCGTCCTCGTCGGTCGGGACGAGGCCGAAGGCGCGCGGGTCCTCGACCCGGGTCAGGTGCAGGGTGACGTCGGCCCCGGCGGCCACGTGGCCGTCGCGCAGGGCGGCGATGTCGACACCGGAGAGGATGTCGCCGTTGAAGACCAGGACCGGTTCGTCCGGGCCGCAGGTCAGCCCGGACGCGGCGTTGCGGATGGCCCCGCCGGTGCCCAGCGGCTCGCGCTCGGTCAGGTAGACCAGCTCGATGCCGTACGGGGTGCCGTCCTGGAAGTGGTCCTCGAACACCTCGGCCAGGTACGACGTGGCCAGCACGACGCGGGTGACGCCGGCGGCGGCCGCGCGGGCCAACTGGTGCGCGATGAACGGGACGCCTGCCACCGGCAGCATCGGCTTGGGGGTGTGGGTGGTCAGCGGACGCAGTCGCGTGCCCTTACCACCGACCAGCATGATCGCCTCGGTCATGGTCTGCGCTGTTCCCCTTGTGTCTCTGCGGCCCGGCCCGGCGGGCCGACACCTCGTCGTCGGTCTGGACCCGGCCGTCCGGCCGGCGCGGGTCGCCACCCGTCCGGGGCTTCCGTCCGGAACGGGTCGACCGGAACGAAGCCGGTCCGGGCCTACTGTATTTGCTTCCGACCGAATGCCCGTCCGGCGCCTGTGCGATTGCCGTCACTCCCCGTACGCCCGCCGTACCGGCGCGCGCCGTCGGGCCGCCCAAAAGCCCGGCCCGGCGGGCGCGTTCGAAGCGTCCACCGGGCCGGGCGGTTGTAGCAGAACTGTCGAACAGCGGGCTCTGCGACGGGCGTTACGCGTCCACCGTCGCGGGCTGCTCCTCGCTCCCGGCCGGCGGGAGGGCCTTCACCGAGTCGAGCAGCAGCTGGGCCACGTCGACCACCTTCAGGTGCTCCTTGGCCGCGCCCTCGTTCTTCTTGCCGTTGACCGAGTCGGAGAGCATCACCAGGCAGAACGGGCAGGCGGTGGAGACGATGTCGGGGTTGAGCGACAGCGCCTCGTCCACGCGCTCGGTGTTGATCCGCTTGCCGATGCGCTCCTCCATCCACATCCGGGCACCGCCGGCGCCGCAGCAGAAGCCGCGCTCCTTGTGCCGGTGCATCTCCTGCTGGCGCAGGCCGGGGACCTTGTCCATGATCTCGCGCGGCGGGCTGTAGACCTTGTTGTGGCGGCCCAGGTAGCAGGGGTCGTGGTAGGTGATCAGGCCCTCGACCGGGTTGACCGGGATCAGCTTGCCCTCGTCGATGAGGTGCTGGAGCAGCTGGGTGTGGTGGATGACCTCGAAGTGGCCGCCCAGCTGCGGGTACTCGTTGGCGATGGTGTTGAAGCAGTGCGGACAGGTGGCGACGATCCGCTTGACCGGGGCGTCCTCCAGGGCCGCGTTCAGCGTCTCCACGTTCTGCGCGCCGAGCATCTGGAACAGGAACTCGTTGCCCAGGCGGCGGGCGGAGTCACCGGTGCAGGACTCCTCCTTGCCGAGGATCGCGAACTTCACGCCCGCGGTGTGCAGCAGCTCCGCGAAGGCCTTGGTGGTCTTCTTGGCGCGGTCCTCCAGGGCGCCGGCGCAGCCGACCCAGTAGAGGTACTCGACCTCGGCGGGGTCGATGTCCTCGCCGATCACCGGCACCTCGATGCCGGTCTCCTTCTTGAGCTCCTTGACCCAGTCCAGGCGGGCCTTGGTGGCCATGCCCCACGGGTTGCCCTTGTTCTCCAGGTTCTTGAGCATCGTCCCGGCCTCGGTCGGGAACGAGGACTCGATCATCACCTGGTAGCGGCGCATGTCGACGATGTGGTCGATGTGCTCGATGTCCACCGGGCACTGCTCGACGCAGGCGCCGCAGGTGGTGCAGGACCACAGCACGTCCGGGTCGATGATGCCGTTCTCCTCGGCGGTGCCGATCAGCGGGCGCCCGGCCTCGGCCAGGGCGGCCGCCGGGACGTCCTTGAGCTGCTCGGAGGTGGCCTTCTCCTCGCCCTCCATGTCCTTGCCGCCGCCGGCCAGCAGGTACGGCGCCTTGCCGTAGGCGTGCTCGCGCAGGCTCATGATCAGCAGCTTCGGCGAGAGCGGCTTGCCGGTGTTCCAGGCCGGGCACTGCGACTGGCAGCGGCCGCACTCGGTGCAGGTGGAGAAGTCGAGGATGCCCTTCCAGGAGAAGTGCTCGACCTGGGAGACGCCGAAGACGGCGTCCTCGGCCGGGTCCTCGAAGTCGATCGGCTGACCGTCGCTGGTCATCGGACGGAGGGCGCCGAGCGCGGTGCCGCCGTCCTCCTCGCGCTTGAAGTAGATGTTGAAGAAGCCGAGGAAGCGGTGCCAGGCCACGCCCATCGAGGGGTTGAGGCCGATGGTGGTCGCCCACGCGAACGAGATGGAGATCTTCAGCATCGCGAACAGGTAGATCAGGTTCTCCAGCGTGCCGTGCGACAGGCCGCTCAGCGCGGAGACCAGCGGGTACGAGACCAGGTGCTCCGGCCCGTACGAGTCGACGCCGTTGAGGGCGCCCTCCAGGCCGCGCAGCATCAGGATGCACAGGCCGATGCCGAGGATCGTGTACTCGACGTAGAAGGCCTGCCAGGCGATCGAGCCGGCGAACCGGGACTTGCGGCCCGACCGGGACGGCAGGCTCATCAGCCGGATCACGATCAGGACCAGGATGCCCAGGGTGGTCAGGGTGCCGACCAGCTCGACGAAGAGCTGCCAGATCATCCAGTGGCCGATGATCGGCAGCGCGAAGTCGGCGTCGAAGAGCTGGCCGAAGGCGTTGACGATGGTCAGCACCAGGCTGAAGAAGCCCACCGCGACGAACCAGTGGGCGATCCCGACGATCCCCCAGCGGTTCATCCTGGTGTGGCCGACGAACTCGGTCGCGACGGTCTTCACCCGCTGGGCGGGCTGCCCGAAGCGGGTGGGGTCCGGCGCGCCGGTGCGGACCACCTTGTAGATGTACAACGCCGCACGGGCGGCGAGCGCGGTGCCGATCACGAATGTGACCAGCGAGATGACGATCGCTGCTAGCTGCATCGGCTCTCCGTCTCCTGCGGCTTTGCGGTTGAGCAGGCTCTGCGGTTCCACGTTCTTCGGGAACCGAGTGTACTGGTCGGTAACTTGCCGGGCCGACGGCCCGGACATTACCGGTGGACAACGGTTCTCCAGAAGATTCCCAAGCTATGGCGGCAGTCACGTGGGCGCACCCCCGCCACGGCGCGGCGGGACACTCCGGCGGCGGGCGCCCACCGATCCGCTCAGCAAAGTTGAGCGAGCCGCACTCATACCTGTTGACGCCGCCCACCGAGTCATGCATCCTTGAGCCCGTAAAGCTCAACTCTTCCGTGGAGGTATCTACGATGGCACGCGCGGTCGGCATCGACCTCGGTACGACGAACTCGGTCGTCAGCGTTCTGGAGGGTGGCGAGCCCACCGTCATCACCAACGCCGAGGGTGCGCGGACCACGCCGTCCGTCGTCGCCTTCGCCAAGAACGGCGAGGTTCTGGTCGGCGAGGTGGCCAAGCGCCAGGCGGTCACCAACGTCGACCGCACCATCCGCTCGGTCAAGCGCCACATGGGCACCGGGTGGAAGATCAACATCGATGGCAAGGACTTCAACCCCCAGCAGATCTCGGCCTTCGTGCTGCAGAAGCTGAAGCGGGACGCCGAGGCGTACCTGGGCGAGACCGTCACCGACGCCGTCATCACCGTCCCGGCGTACTTCAACGACTCCGAGCGCCAGGCCACCAAGGAGGCCGGTGAGATCGCGGGCCTCAACGTCCTGCGCATCGTCAACGAGCCGACCGCGGCCGCCCTCGCGTACGGCCTGGACAAGGACGACCAGACCATCCTGGTCTTCGACCTCGGCGGCGGCACCTTCGACGTCTCCCTCCTGGAGATCGGCGACGGGGTCGTCGAGGTGAAGGCCACCAACGGTGACAACCACCTCGGTGGTGACGACTGGGACCAGCGCGTCGTCGACCACCTGGTCAAGGTCTTCCAGGCCGGCCACGGCGTCGACCTGTCCAAGGACAAGATGGCCCTGCAGCGTCTGCGCGAGGCCTCCGAGAAGGCGAAGATCGAGCTGTCCTCGTCCTCCGAGACCTCGATCAACCTGCCGTACATCACGGCCTCCGCCGAGGGCCCGCTGCACCTGGACGAGAAGCTCACCCGCGCCCAGTTCCAGCAGCTGACCGCGGACCTGCTGGAGCGCTGCAAGGTCCCGTTCCACAACGTCATCAAGGACGCCGGCATCTCGCTCTCCGAGATCGACCACGTCGTCCTCGTCGGCGGCTCGACCCGCATGCCGGCCGTCGCCGAGCTCGTCAAGGAGCTGACCGGCGGCCAGGACGCCAACAAGGGCGTCAACCCGGACGAGGTCGTCGCCATCGGCGCCGCGCTCCAGGCCGGTGTCCTCAAGGGCGAGGTCAAGGACGTCCTGCTGCTCGACGTCACCCCGCTGTCCCTCGGCATCGAGACCAAGGGCGGCATCATGACCAAGCTGATCGAGCGCAACACCACGATCCCGACCAAGCGCTCCGAGATCTTCACCACGGCCGAGGACAACCAGCCGTCCGTGCAGATCCAGGTCTACCAGGGCGAGCGCGAGATCGCCGCGTACAACAAGAAGCTCGGCATGTTCGAGCTGACCGGCCTGCCGCCGGCGCCGCGCGGCCTGCCGCAGATCGAGGTCACCTTCGACATCGACGCCAACGGCATCATGCACGTCGGCGCCAAGGACCTCGGCACCGGCAAGGAGCAGAAGATGACCGTCACCGGCGGCTCCTCGCTGCCGAAGGACGAGGTCGACCGCATGCGCCGCGAGGCCGAGCAGTACGCCGAGGACGACCACAAGCGCCGCGAGGCCGTGGAGACCCGCAACTCCGCCGAGCAGCTCGTCTACTCGACCGAGAAGTTCATCGCCGACAACGCCGACAAGCTGCCGGGCGACGTCAAGACCGAGGTCGAGACCGCCATCGGCGAGCTCAAGGAGGCCCTGAAGGGCGAGGACATCGCGAAGATCCGCGAGGCCTCGGAGAAGGTCTCCACCACCGCGCAGAAGCTCGGCCAGGCGCTGTACGCCAACGCCGACGCCGCTGCCGGTGCCGCCCCCTCCGGTGACTCCGCCCAGGCCAAGGACGACGACGTCGTCGACGCCGAGATCGTGGACGACGAGAAGCCCAAGGGCGGTGCGGCATGACGGACAAGCCGCAGGGCGGTAAGCCCGGCGACGACTCCGCCGCCGAAGAGGCCGTGATCAAGGCTGCCGAGGAGGCCGCCGCGGCCGGCACCGGGGAATCCGGGTCGGACGACCTCGCCACCGCCAAGCGCGAGCTCGCCGAGCGCACCGGTGACCTCCAGCGCCTCCAGGCCGAGTACCAGAACTACCGCAAGCGCGTCGAGCGCGACCGGCTGACCGTCCGCGAGATCGCCGTCTCCAACATCCTGGAGTCGCTGATCCCGGTCCTGGACGACATCGGCCGCGCCCGCGAGCACGGCGAGGTCACGGGCGGCTTCAAGTCCGTCGCCGAGTCGCTGGAGACGGTCGTCGCCAAGCTGGGCCTGCAGCAGTTCGGCAAGGAGGGCGAGCCCTTCGACCCGACCATGCACGAGGCGCTGATGCACAGCTACTCCTCGGACGTCACCGAGGACACCTGCGTGCAGATCCTCCAGCCCGGCTACCGCATCGGCGAGCGGATCATCCGCCCGGCGATGGTGGCCGTCGCGGAGCCCCAGCCCGGCAGCCAGGCGTCCTCCCCGGACGCCGAGCCGAAGTCCGCCGACGCGGACAAGTCCGACGGTGGCTCGGACAGCTGACAACCTGTGACAGCTGACAACCAGTGCGCTGCGGAGTCGTACGCCGGCCAGTACGGCGGCCGGCTCCGCAGCGCTCTGTCAGCAGCCGTTTGCTCACCGGCTGTTGACAGCACAGTGACGATGGACATCGGGAGGTGGCGGAAGCCATGAGTGGCAAGGACTTTGTCGAGAAGGACTACTACAAGGTCCTCGGCGTGCCCAAGGACGCCACCGCCACCGAGATCAAGAAGACCTACCGCAAGCTCGCGCGCGAGTTCCACCCCGACGCCAACAAGGGTGACTCCAAGGCCGAGGAGCGGTTCAAGGACATCTCCGAGGCGTACGACGTCCTCTCCGACGAGAAGCGCCGCAAGGAGTACGACGAGGCCCGCAGCCTCTTCGCCAACGGCGGCTTCCGGGCCGGCGGCGGCCCCGGTGGCAACGGCAGCTACAGCTTCGACTTCGGCGACCTCTTCAGCGGCAGCCAGGGCGGCGCCGGCCAGGCCGGCGGCGGCCTCGGCGACGTGTTCGGCGGCCTCTTCAACCGCGGCGGCACCCGGCAGGCCCAGCCCCGGCGCGGCGCCGACGTCGAGACCGAGGTGACGCTCTCCTTCGAGGAGGCGGTGGACGGCGCGACCGTCCCGCTGCGGATGACCAGCCAGGCCCCCTGCCGAGGGTGCAACGGCACCGGCGCCAAGTCCGGCACCACCCCGCGGGTCTGTCCGACCTGCGTCGGCGCGGGCACCGTCAGCCGCGGCCAGGGCGCCTTCGCCCTCTCCGAGCCGTGCAAGGACTGCCGCGGCCGGGGCATGATCGTCGACGACCCGTGCCCCGACTGCCACGGCAGCGGCCGGGCCAGCTCGGCCCGCACCATGCAGGTCCGGATCCCGGCCGGCGTCCAGGCCGACCAGCGCATCCGGCTCAAGGGCAAGGGCGCCCAGGGCGAGCGCGGCGGGCAGCCCGGCGACCTCTACGTGACCGTGCACGTCGACCCCCACCCGGTCTTCGGCCGCAAGGGCGACAACCTCACCGTCACCGTCCCGGTGGCCTTCCCCGAAGCCGCGCTCGGCGCCACCATCGAGGTGCCCACGCTGAACGGCCCGACCGTGAAGCTCAAGCTGCCCCCGGGCAGCGCCAACGGCCTCACCATGCGCGCCCGCGGCAAGGGCGCCACCCGCAAGGACGGCACCCGCGGCGACCTCCTCGTCACCGTCGAGGTCGTGGTGCCCCAGCACGTCACCGGCGACGCGCTGAACGCCCTTGAGCAGTACCGCGAGGCCACCGCCTCCGACGATCCGCGCGCCGCCCTGTTCCGGGCGGCGAAGGGAGCGTGACGACCAGATGTCCCCGATGTCCCCGATGAACCCGATCGACCCCGACACCCCGATCGGCCCCGGCCTCGGCGAGGGCCTGCCCGGTGCCGGCCCCCGCCGCACCCGCCGCGCCGCCGCGGCCCCGCCGACGTACGTCCTCACCGAGGACACTCCGGTGTACGTCATCTCCGTGGCCGCCGAACTGTCCGGTCTGCACCCGCAGACCCTGCGTCAGTACGACCGCCTCGGCCTCGTCTGCCCCGACCGCACCGCCGGCCGCGGCCGCCGCTACTCCGCGCGCGACATCCAGCAGCTGCGCGAGGTCCAGCGGCTCTCCCAGGACGAGGGCATCAACCTGGCGGGCATCAAGCGGATCATCGAGCTGGAGAACCAGGTCACCGCCCTGCGGTCCCGGGTCGCGGAACTGGTCGACTCCCTGGAGGGCGCCGCCACCGCCCTCCAGCAGCGCGAGGCCGCCGTCCACGCGTCCTACCGGCGCGACCTCGTCCCGTACCAGCCCCCCACCCCGCAGTCCAGCGCCCTCGTCGTCTGGCGCCCCAAGCGCTGACCGAAGCACCCACCGGCCGCCGGCCCCTCCTCTCGGGGGGTGCCGGCGGCTGCCGTGCGGTGAGAGAGTGCGGTCGTATTCCCTCTCCGGGGGACTCACCAGATCTGGCATGCTAAAACTCGTTCAGCACCAGCGCTGATGGGACGCAGGTAGCACGGTAACGGCAAGGAGTCGCGAATGAGTGGACGAGAGCAACCCCTTGCCGCCAGCTTGACCATCCTCTCGCCAGAAGCACGAGAGCTATATCTCGCCGTCATCCGAGGAGACGGCAAACTGCCGTTGGACTCCGATGTCGACCAGGATGATCCCGCGCGGGACGAGCTGGTGAGGATCGGCCTTCTCATACCCGACAGTGATGATCCGAATGTTTTCGTGGCCGCCGACCCCGCGCAGCTCTCGACAAGCCTCAGCCATTCGTGGCAACGTCAGGCACTGGAACTCCTGTCACGCGCCGTATCGCTCCCCTCCGAACTGCAGGATCTGGCCCGGGAATTCCACACCCCGAAGCGGTCCGGAGGATCCATAGAGCATGTACGGGGGAAGGCGCTCATTCGGCAGCGGCTGGAGCAGTTCAGGGGTTCCGGGTTCGAGGAGGCCCTGGCGCTCCAACCTGGCGGCCCCCGGCAGCCGGATCTTCTCGCCGGAATGATCGCATACGATCTTGAGACGCTCCGCAGTGGGACGAAGATGCGGACGATCTACCACGCCAGCACCCGATACCACCAGCCGACCAGGGATTACGTCGCCACACTCGCCCAAGCCGGCGGCCAGTACCGCACTCTTGACGAGCCCTATACGCGGCTCATAGTGATGGACCGGCGCGTGGCGGTGATCCCGATCGACGATGACATGAGCCTCGCGGCCTTCATCTACGACCCGGCCGTCGTCGACTATCTTGCCAATGAGGTCTTCGAGCAGTACTGGAGCCGGGCCCTGGAATTCGAGGGCGACCGCACAGTGCCGCAGCAGGTCGTGTCACGCCTGCGTCAGACGATCATTGACCAGATGCTCGAAGGAACCAATCACCGAGTTATCGCGCGACGCCTTGGAATTAGCGAGCGGACACTGGCCAGACATATAGCCGAAATGCGAGACGACTACAAGGTCGACTCGCTATTCCAACTCGGATATGTCCTCGGCCGAAAGGCGCAGGAGACTTCCGACTGACTCGCCCAGCCGGCTTCAGGCGGGTCCGTTAATACTCTGGCACGCGGCCGTGCAGTTACCCGGCCGTGCAGTTACCGGCCGTGCTCACTGCCAGGAGATGTCGTCTGCGACGCTCACGGCGGCATTGACGGCAATCGTGTCGTGCGAGTCGGCAGCGCTCACGAGAGAGCCGGCACCGAGCACGGCGGCGACGGCAACCAATGAAAGCACAACCACGCGGACAAATTGGTGCATATCAGTCACGCCCTCACTTTTCTGGAGAATCGCCACTAGAAGCGTCAAGCAGGATAACGGTCCACATGGTGCCACGCCAGGGGGAGGCTGTCACCTGCTTCCGCATGCGGGGGTGTGCGTCATCTCTCTGCCAGTCATCCAGATGACACAGGCCAACCCTGGACGCGACACGGAGATGCGATGGACGATCAGTTCGCCCTCAATGGTCTCGGCAGGGCGCCACACCTTGCCAATGTACCGTCAAATACTAAACCGTTCAGCAGCGGCATCAGTCCACCGAGCAGACCACATCCAACGCATCGCCGACACTCACTCCCCCGGTCGGCCTTTCCCCGGAGTCGACATGACCGAGCCCTACCTGCGTCACCACGACAGCCAGGCCCCTGAGGGTCGGCGTGCACGTGTGTTCCTGGCCGCCCCGCTGATGCGACTGACCGGGCCGGCCGACAGCGTGGTGACCCTCGCCAGCCGGACGCGGCTGACGACGCTCCGCACCACCCTCCTGCGCAGCGGTGCCGCCGTGTACAGCGCGCACCACAGCGACGCCTGGACCATCTCCGGCCGCGCGCCGGAGCCCCGCGTCCCCTCCGACTTCCGCGCCCTCCAGTCCGCCGACCTCGTGTTCGCCTACGTCGGTGCCCCCCTCTCGGCCGGCGTGAGCCTGGAGCTCGGCTGGGCGTCGGCGCTGCGCAAGCCGATCGTCCTCCTGGTCGACGAGGCCATCACCCACAACCCGCTGATCGCCACCATCGAGCAGGTCGCCCCCGTCCTGCCGCTGGTCTTCGACGACACCTGGTCGCAGGAGGCCCTCAACCACACGGTCGAGACCGCGCTCGACTGGGCGGGCATGGCGCTCTCCCTGCGCGAGGGCTTCTGGACCGCCCCCGGCGAGCAGTTCAACGTCCCCCGGCAGCAACCCGCCGTCCCCGGCTACTGGCCGACCGGCGCCGCCACCGGCTGAGCGGCGGCTACCCACCGGACTCCCCCGTCCGGGATCCCCGCATCCGCCGGCCCGACCGGAACAGCGTCTCCGCGTCGTACAGCTCACGCAGCCGGGCGATGTGACCGGCCACCGTGCGCTCGCTCAGCCCCGTCCGGTCGGCTGCTCGCCCGCTGCGTGAGGCCGCGGGCG
>NZ_JBSHBN010000072.1:0-42637 GCF_053612025.1 Kitasatospora sp. NPDC054768 | reverse complement strand
CCCCACACACCCGGGTGGGGTGCCCGGGTGGGCGCCCCTCGGGGGGGGCGCCCCGGGGGGGGGGCCCGGCCCCGCCCCCTCGGGCCCGGCCCCCGGCGCGGGGTGCCTCATCAGAAGATGCTGGAGGCCACGTTCGCCAGGGTGCCTGCGAGCCTGCCCCAGTCGAAGTCGGCTTCGACGCCGGGGGTATTGCCCAGGGCGCCGCCGGTGCGGCGGGTGCGGTCCACCGGCTCCGCCAGCTTCGGGAGCTGCGGCGTGGGGGTCCACGTCCGGCGCTCCTCACGGAATTCTTCGTTGGTCATTTCTGCTCATCCCTTCTCGTCGTGCTGGTTGCACTCCGTCCTCGGCGGGGCCCGTCGGGGCGGGGCGTCAGAGGGCCGCGTAGCACATGCCCCGGGCCGGGCCGGTGAGGCCGGCGCAGGCCGACCGGGCCGGTACGACGCCCGGGCTGCCGGACAGCGTTCCGGCCTCGTCCCGGCCGTCCCGGCGGACCGGTGGTGCGAGGACCGGCAGTCTCGGCGTGGGCTTGGGGAGCCCTGCGGGGGTTTTCATGATCCGTCTCCTCCTGACGGGTGGTGTGGGGGCGTGCGGTCGGCGTGGACACCGACGGTGCCGGGTGCTCAGGACTCCAGGAACTGGTGGGCCGGCGCCAGGGTGACGGGGAACTCGTCGCTGACGTCGATCGTGAACAGCATGGAGACCCGCGCGTGCCGGTCGTCCTCGGGGTCGAAGAAGGTCACCTTCACGTCCTGGCAGTCCGATCCCATGCGGCAGTACGGGCTCTTCGCGACGGAGATGGTGTCGATGCAGTACAGGGAGATCGGCTTGCCGGACTCCGTCACGGTGCTGGGGACGCTCTGGCCCAGCAGCATGGCCTTGCTGATCGGGCCGGCGATCGAGAACGCGTTCGTCCCGGCGGAGTTCAGCGCCCGGTCGGCGGAGGTCTGCCCGAGGTTGCGGAACTGGTAGTAGACCTTGTCGAGGAACGCGTCCATGGTCTTGCGGACGTAGGTCTCGTCGACCGTCAGCGAATCGTGGTGCGCCTGGTGCATGACGGCCTTCACCACGGCGTCCACCAACTGCTTCTGGTACCAGATGTAGACGCCACGGCTCTTGACCTCGACGACCGGTACGACCTGTCCGGAGAACAGCCGTACGGTCCGGTCGGTCAGCCGGCCGGGTATCGAGATCCGGGAGATGTAGCCGTCCTCGTCCTGGGTGAACTTGTGCTGGCCGAGGTACGCGTCCCGGAAGGACCGGTAGATCGTGGACACCGGGGCGGCGGGCGCGGCGAGTGCCAGCAGGGCGTCCGCGAGCTTTCTGCGGTCGTTGACGATCGCCTCCACCTCCGCCCTCGACCCGAGCTGCACCAGGGGGTTGCTGGTCCAGTCCATGCCCGCCGCGGGTTCGGCCTCCATCGCGTAGACGGGTGTGCTCTCCAGGTTCAGCGTCCAGGTGACCTTGTCGGAGGCCCACGGGTTGGCGGTCAGGTACCTGTGCAGCTGGTCGGCGTCGTAGGGATTGGCGGGCAGTTCCTTCGTCACATCGGGCTTGCCTTCGACCGGCACCTCGACGGGGTCCATCAGCTGGCGGAAGCTGTCCCGGCGGGCCTCGGTCAGGAAGTCCACGCCGACCTGGCCGATCGCGAACACCAGCGGGCGGTTGTTGGTGGAGGCACAGGAGGGCCGGACGCCGCCGCCCGAGGGTGCGCCACCCGACGGCACGGATCCCGACGGCACGGCCCCTGGCAGCACGGCCCCCGAGGGCCCGCCGCCCTGGCACGCGCAGGGGGCCGCCGGGGCCTGGCCGGACACCGTCGCGCCGGTGGACGGCGGGGGCGCGGCCACGGTGGGCGCGGTCAGTGGCATGGGCGGCGGGACGGCGGGAGCGCCCGCGGGCTGGGCGCCCGAGGCGGTGGCGCCCGTCACCCCGGCGGCTGCGGCCGGGGAGAGGGCTTCGTACGGTGCGGTCTGCGCGGCGGGTGCGGCCTGGAAGGCCTGGACGGCCTCCGGGCCCGGTACGGCCTGCGCGGCCGGTGCGACCTGGGGGGCTTGAACGGCCTCGGCGGTGGCGACGGGAACGCTCTGGGTGTCCATGGTGCTGGCTCCCTCGTGCGAGTCGTAAGGGGAGGCCCCGAGCAGCGAGGGTGCGCCGGCCGCGGCGGCCCCGACCTCGGGGGGGAGGGTGGTGCGGCGGGTGCCGTCCGCCGTGGTCCCGGCAGTGGCCGGCCGGTCCGTCAGGTCTCCTCGGGTGATCAGCTCGTAGGCCCGGGCCGCGTCCAGGTGGCCGACCAGCCGGCGCCGGCACTCCGGTGCGTCGGCGGGTGCGCAGGGCACGGACCGCGCGCCCCGCAACAGGGCCCGGCGGGCCGCCCGCGGGTCGGGCGGGCGCCCCGCGCGTACCTGCGCGGCGACCAGCAGGGCGGCGACCCCGGCCACCAGCGGTGTGGCGAAGCTGCGGCCGGTCAGGGCGGCGCCGCCCCCGCCCGGGGCGGCGCCCTCGATGTCGCTCCCGGGGGCGAGCACGCCGTGGGTGGCGTACGCGGAGCCCCAGTTGCTGATGTCCAGCGGCTCGCCGTCGGGTCCGGCCGCGCCGACGGCGAGCACCGTCGGGACGGAGGCCGGCACCTGGGCGCAGTCGCAGCCGTCGTTGCCGACGGCCGCGACCACCAGGACCCCGTTCTCGTCGCACAGCCGCAGCGCCCGCTCCAGCATGGGGTCCGGCTGGGCGTCCGTGCCGGCTTCGCCGCCGCTGATGTTGATGATGTGCGCCCCCTCCTGCACGGCGCGTTCGACGGCCCGGGCCAGGTCGAGCTGCGGCACCCGGCCTTCGCCCGCGTCCGTGAAGACCGGCAGGACCAGTCCGCGGCAGCGCGGGGCGATCCCGGCGTACGGACCGTCGGGCCGGCCGAAGAGCAGGCTCGCGACGTGGGTGCCGTGCAGCGACATCGGGCCGTTGCCGGCCGGTTCGGCGACGAGCGTGTCCAGCCGGGTGAGGTCCGCGCCCTCGAAACAGGGGTGCGACAGGTCGACGGGACCGTCCAGGACGGCGATGCACACGGCCGGGTCGCCGAGGAGTCCGTCCTCGGGGGTGCGGACGTCGTGCAGCACCGATCTGGCTTTCATGGGAATCGCCTTCCGGTGTCGGGCGGGGCTTCGGGTGCGCTCCGCCGGGCAGCAGGTGGTGCCAGTCAACGGGGCGGCCGTCGCACGGGTGTGCCCGGGAGCGTCACGGCCGGCGCGGGAGCGCCGTCACGGACGCGTCGCGTCCTCGTGACGGATCCGCCGCGGCCGTTCGCCGCGTCACGGCCCGGTCGGTGCACGCGCCGTGACCGCCGGCGGTCCCGCGGACCGGGCCGGGTGCCCACGGCGGAGCGGCGGCTTCTCCAACACCCGTTCGGGGGCGGCCCATTAGGGTGTCGGCCGGTCGACTGCGGAGCGTCGCCGTCACGGTCGGCGACGACGGCCGTGACGCCCGGGCGGCGTCACCGTGACGCCGTCACAACGTCCGTGCGACGCACGCGCGACGGTGGTCCGGGGCCGGACGGACACGGCCGTGACGGGCCTCGGCCGCAACCGGGGCATGTCCGAACGGGTGCGGGCGACGGACTGTCGGGACAGAGTGGGGGTGTGTTGTGGGACGGTCCGGGCATCGAGCTGCTGCGGGGCTTCGAGGCCACCGACGCGGGACGCTGTGTCTCCCTTCCGGTGAGTGCTCAGCACCTGCTGGCGTTCCTCGCCCTGCACGACGGCGGCGTCCAGCGCGGGGCGGTCGCCGAACGGCTCTGGCCGGACTGCACCCAGCACCGCTCGGCCGCGAACCTGCGCACCGCCCTCTACCACGTGCGGCGCGGCCGGGCCATACCGGTCGAGAGCCCGGGGCAGTGGCTGCGCCTCGCCCCGGCGGTCCGGGTGGACCTGCGGTCGGCGCGCTGCTCCGCACGGCAGGTCGTGTCCGGGCTCGACCGGTTGCCGGTCAGCTGCGACGACATCGTGGACGACCTCGCCGCCGAGCTGCTGCCGGGCTGGGAGGAGGAGTGGCTGACGCTGGAGCGGGAGCGGTGGGACCAGCTGCGGCTGTACGCCCTGGAGGGTCTGGCGCACCAACTGTGCGACGCGGAGCGCTATCTGTCGGCGCTGCAGACCGCGTTGGCGGCGATCGCCATCGACCCGGTCCGTGAGACGGCCCACCGGATCGTGGTCGAGGTGCACCTCGCCGAGGGCAACCTCGCCAGCGCGCTGCGCTCGTACCAGCACTACCGCTCGTTCCTGCAGCGGGAGCTGAACGTCGCCCCCTCGCCGAAGATGACCGGACTGGTGCGGAACCTCCAGCGGATGTGACGGCCCGCCGGCGGCGCCCGACTCCACGCCGGCGAAGCGGCCCGGGCGCGGAACGCCGCGCCCGGGCCGGGCCGCTACCGCAGCCCGCGCAGCACGGAGAGCAGCCGGTCGATCTCCTCCGGGCCGTTGTACACGTGCAGGCTCACCCGCACCGAGCTCTCGCGCTCCCCGGCCCTCGCCTGGCAGTGGCCGTCGGCGCGCACCATCAGGCCGTGGCTGTCGAGGACGAAGCCCAGGTCGTTGGAGCCGATCCCGCGGTGCCGGAAGGTGACGATGCCCTCGCGCTGCTGGACCGCGGAATCGGCGGCCAGGCTCGACCGGCAGCCGAGGACCTCGTACGGGGCCAGGGTGCGCAGCCCGTCGGTGAGCCGGGCGGCCAGGGCGGTGTTCCACCGCCGGACGCGGTCCGGCCCGGCGGCGTCGAGCCAGTCCAGGGCGGCCTCCAGAGCGGCGATCCCGCAGGTGTTGGGCGTGCCGTTCCAGCCGCCGGGGGTGAAGACCGGGCCCCGGGTGTTGCGGGCCCACACCGCGCCGGTGCCGGGCAGGGCCATGGCCTTGTGTCCGGAGAAGACCACGAAGTCGACGTCCAGCGTGCCGACGTCCACCGGCAGGTGGCCGACGCTCTGCGCGGCGTCCAGGCAGATCGGCACGTGCGGGCCGACCGCGGCCCGGATGCGGTGGACGTTCATGTCGCCGCCGTACACGTGGTGCACATGGGTGGCGGCGACGAACGCCGTGCGGTCGGTGACGAGTCCGGCCAGCGCGCGGTGGTCGTAGTCGTGCGAGGCCGGGTCGTACGGCAGTTCGCGCACCGTGATGCGCACGCCCTGGCCGGCCAGCAGCCGCTGGGCCTCCAGCCAGGGCAGCGCGTTCGCCTGGTGGTCGGCGAACGGCACGATGATCTCGTCGCCGTCCCGCAGGTGGTGGGGGAGCCAGTCCCGGGCCACCGTGCGCAGCCCCTCGGTCGTGCCGCTGACGAAGTGGACGCCGGAGTGCTGCTGCGGTGCCGGGTCGCCGAGGAAGCGGGCGACCCGGGTGCGGGTGCGGTCGACCAGCGCGGTGGTGGCGTTGGCCCAGGTGTAGGTGCCGCGGCCGGCGTTGGCGTTGGCGGTGGTCAGGTAGCGCTGGACGGCGTCGAGCACCGCCCGGGGCTTCTGCGAGGTGGCCGCGCTGTCCAGGTAGGCCCGGTCCGGGTTGCCGGTGACGATGGGGAACTGTGCCCGCAGGTCGCGGTGCCAGTCGTGGAGCTCGGTGAGGGTGGTCATGGCCGGCTCCGCTCAGTCCCGGACCAGTGGGGCGCCCGCGTCGCGCCAGGCGATGATGCCGCCGGTGAGGCTGCGCGCGTCCCGGTGTCCCATCCGGCCGAGCAGCGCGGCGTACCGGGCGGACTTCTCGCCGACCGGGCAGGCCAGCAGCACCGGCTGGTGGGTTCCGAACGGCAGTCCGCCGTGCAGGAGTTCGTCGAACAGCTCGTCGACGATGTTGATCGAGCCCTCGATGTGCAGGGCCGCGAAGGCGAACGGACCGCGCAGGTCGACCACGAGCGGCCGGTCCTCGGCGATCCACTTCCGGGCGGCGTCGACCTCGACGGTCCGGGCGGCGGCCAGTTCGGCCGGGGTCACGGCCTCCACCGGGTTCGGCCGGGCGGGCTGGTTGAACAGCTCGGGCCGGCGGCGGCGGACGTAGCTGAGGTAGCTCTCGACCCGGTCGCAGACGATGAAGACGGCGGTGTGCCGTTCGCCGCTCGCCCGTCGCGCCAACTCGGCGTCCACGGTGCGCAGGTGGCGCAGGGCGCCGAAGAGGGCGCCGCCGCCGGTCGGGCCGGCCGGCAGGCCGCAGCGGCGCAGCAGGGTGAGCATGCCCTCGATGGCCTGGTCGGAGGTGACCGACGCGATGGCGTCGTAGGTGGCGGGGTCGAACAGCCCGACCTCGTGCACCTCGTCGATGGTGCGGATGCCGGGGATGAAGTCGGACTTGTGGGCGACCAGTCCGAGCACCTCGACGGCCGGGTTGTGGGCGCGCAGCACGGCCGCGACGCCGGTGGACGAACCGGCGGTGCCGACGCAGGCGATGAAGTGGTCGGGGGCGCGGCCGTCGAGGTCCCGGACGATCTCCGGCCCGGTGCCGGTGAGGTGGGCGTCGAGGTTGAGCGGGCTGTAGTACTGGTCGGTGTGCAGGTAGCCGGAGTCCGCCTCGGAGAGCATCCGGTGGATGCGGGTGAGCGGGTCGTCGGTGTCGGTCGGGTCGAGGCACTCGGTGCGGCCGGGCAGTTCCTCGATCTCCGCGCCCAGCAGCAGGAGGAGGTCCTTGACCTCGGGGACCCTCATCCGGTTGGTGACGCTCTTGAAGGGCAGTCCGTGCAGGCCGGCGATCAGTGCGAGCGCCTTGGCGGTGTTGCCGCTCGACAGTTCCACGACGGTGTCGCCGCGTTCGACGGCGCCGGGCAGGGCCTCGCGGGTCATGTTCCAGGCGGCGCGGTCCTTGACGGATCCGAACGGGTTGAGCATCTCCAGCTTGGCGTACAGGTCGATGTGCGTCAGGCCGGTGACCGCCGGGTCGATCCGGACCAGCGGGGTGTTGCCGATCGCGTCGGTGATGCTGTCGTACCTCATGCCTGTCCGTCCCCCCGGTGTCCTGCGGCGGCCGTCACGTCGACGGGCCAGTACTGCTCGTCCAGGCGCCAGCGCCAGGCGCCGTCCTGCCGGTACGCGGCGACCTTGCGCGCCACGGGCTGGCGCAGCGCGCGGCCGGCGCTGAAGTCCATGAGGTAGCCCGCGGTGTTGGCGAAGGCGAGCAGGTCGCCGGGGGCGGGGAGGCGGGGCAGGAAGACCGTCCGGCGGGTGATCAGGTCGGTCTCCAGGCAGAGGTTGCCGATCAGGTGGACGCCGACCGGTTCGTCCGGCGGGTGGGGAGTGGCCGGCGCACCGGGCCGGGGGATCAGCAGAGGGTCCATCAGCACCCCGTGCTCCTCCAGGCCGACGTCCCGCGCGTTCATCTCCAGCCGCACCAGGTGCTCGCCGGCCGCCGTGTGCCGGACCTCCAGGACGCGGGCGAGGGTGGCCCCGCACTGGTCGGCCAGCGCCCGGCCGGGCTCCACCGCCAGGTCGTACAGGTTCTCCAGCAGCAGGGTGCCGAGCGGCCGTCCGAGCGTGGGCGCCGGGTAGGAGAGCAGTTCGTCCAGGTAGGCCTCGGCGGCCACCGGGCGGTGCGCCGGGTACAGTCCGAGGGTGCCGCGCAGTCTGCCGGACTCGTTGCGCAGCCCGTAGCCGTGGCCCTGCCAGGTCAGCGCGGGCCGCTTGCCCAGGACGGCACGGGTCAGTTCGGTGGTGTACCGCTCCCACTGGCCGGCGTCGGCGAGGTAGTCGACCCCGAACCCGCCGCCGATGTCGACGGTGCGGGGCCGCAGCCCCCGGCGCCGGCACTCGTTCAGCACCGTGATGCAGGTTTCCAGGGCGACGGCCTTCTCCGGTACGCCGGTGGTGTCCAGGTGGTAGGCGACGCCGGTCGTCTCCACGGCGTCCCGGTGGCGTTCGAGCGCGTCGAGCAGCTCCGTCAGCTCGCCGACGTCGGTGCCGAACCGGCTCGGCCGGGTGAGCACGGTGGTCCCCGGTGCCCGGAAGCCCGACAGCCGGGGCATGACGCGCACCGGGGGCAGGGCCTGCTTGCGCACCAGGTCGGCCAGGTCGTCGAGTTCGGCGCGGGAGTCCAGGTGGACGGTGACGCCGGTGCGGGCCGCCAGCCAGAGGTACTCGCGGTTCTTCGGCCCGGTCGCCATGATCCGCTCGGGCGGGCAGCCGGCTCCGAGCACGTGCTGGAGCTCGGCGAGCGAGGCGACGTCCAGTCCGGCCTCGGTGGCGGCGAGCCGGCGGACGAGGGCGCTGGAGCGGTTCGCCTTGTGGGCGAAGTGGATCCGGCCGGTGAGGTGGTGCTTGCGGTAGACGGCCTGGAAGCGTGCCAGGTTCTCGGCGATCTGTTCGGGCAGGAGCAGGTTGAGGGGCGATCCCAGGGCGTCGGTGAGGGTGTGGAGGAGGTCGCGTTCCTCCAGGAGGGATCGGAGCGGGGGCTCCAGCCGTGGTTCGAGATACAGCGGTAAGGGCCGCATGCGAAACCAGCTCTCCGTGAGAAGTCGGCGGAGGGGGCCGCAGCCGCCGACAGGCTGCCCCGTGTCGGCCCGCGTCCCCCGGCGGTCCGCGCGTCGGCGTGGCGCGCGCGGTCGGACGCCGCGTGCGGCTCCCACCGCGGCGGGCGTCGGCGACCGAGGGAAACGCTAACCGTTTCCCTGGGTGATCAACAGGGCGCGTGTGTCACGCGCTCGCAAAGACTGTGCCGGTACGGAAGTCGGCGCTCCGGATCGTTTCCCGGACGGGTCGCTCCGGATCGCTTTCCGGGCCGGGGTCAGCGCAGGGCGACGAGGACGGAGCTGGTGCCGTACTGCCACACCGGTCCGGCCTGCCGGAAGCCGGCCTCCCGCAGCAGTTCGCCGTGCCGGGCGGCCGACAGGCCGTTGCCGGCGCCGTCCGTCGGGGGCAGCTGCCGCTCGCGGGCCGTCAGCAGGTCGGCGAACTCGGGGACCCGCCCGGCCGCGGCCCACCACTGGGACCAGTCCTCGGCGGCGTCGGCGCCCCGGCGCCGGGCGCGGCGCCGGCCGATCGCGAGGGCGAGCTCGGCGAGCGGCCGGTCCTCGGGGATCAGGTGGTCGCCGTTGACCAGGACGCCGCCGGGCCGCAGCACGCCCGCGAGGTCGCGGTAGATCCCGAGCAGCGCGTCCGGCGGTGGGTAGTGCAGCGCGGTGGTGGACACCACGGCGTCCAGCGGACGGTCGAGCCCGAGGTCCCCGACCCAGCCCGGGCGGCCGATCAGGGTCTCGATCCAGCGGGCGACCTCGGGGTGCCGGGCGCGGCCGAGGGCGAGCAGCAGCGGGTCGATGTCGACGGCGAGGATCTCGGCGTGCGGCAGGCGGGCGGCGACGCGCGCCGACAGCGAGCCGGGGCCGCTGCCGAGATCGGCGACGAGCGGCCGCTCGCGGTGTCCGACGGTCTGTTCCAGTACGTCGGCGATGACGGTGAAGCGCTCCTCACGCTCCACCGCGTACCGCTCCTGCTGGCGCTCCCAGCGGTCCACCCAGGTCCCGGCCAGCGCGGCGTCCACTCGCATTCCGACTCCCGCCGTGTCCGTGCGCATTCGAGGCTTCGCCTTCTGCCAGTGTTGTCATGTTCATATGGCCCCGCAACCGGTCCGGCACGGGGGATCCGGCGAAACGATATCCGTTTTCATGTGCAGGTTTCCACTCGGTCCGCCCGCGCCGCCGACCCGGGGCCCGCCCGTCGTCGGCCGCGGCCCACCCACCCGCCCGGACCAGCCGCGCTGCGCGCCCGGTGCGGTCGGTACCAGGCTGGACACCGAGCCCGGTGACGGGGACCACCGACCGGAGTACCCGACGTACCACGGCGCGCGCGGCTGGTTCCCCCCGGGGATCACCGACGAGGCGGCGCTGGAGGGCCGGGCGCGGCAGGAGGCCGACCGGGCCGTCCGGCAGGCCGTGGGGGAGCGGCCGCCGGTCGAGGTGCGCACCGAGGCGCGCCACGGCACCCCGGCGGGGGCGCTGGTCGAGGCGGCCCGGGGGGCGGACCTGCTGGTGGTGGGCAGCCGCGGCCTCGGCGGCTTCACCGGGATGCTGCTGGGATCGGTGGCGCAGCACTGCACCCGGCACGCCACCGTCCCGGTCGTGGTGGTCCGCGCCGAGGACGCGTGACCGGCCGGGCGCCCGGAGGCGGGCCGGGCGCCGCGGTCAGCCGAAGAGCACGGTGGACGCCGACGGGACGGCCAGCGAGCCCGCCCGGCGGGGGACGCCCGTCGCGCCGTCCACCTCGAACCAGGTGACGTCGCCGGAATGCTCGTTCGCCGCGTACAGGCGGGTGCCCGTGGGGCCCAGCACCAGGTCCCGCGGCCAGCGGCCGCCGCAGGGCACGGAGGTGACCACCCGGGCCCGCTCGCCCGTCCCGTCGAGGGCGAGCACCACGATGGTGTCGGTGCCGCGCTCCGCCGCCCACAGGAACCGGCCGTCGGGGGAGACCACCGGGGCCGACGGGGAGACCGGGCCTTCGACACCCTCGGGGAACAGCGGGACCTCCGCGACCGGTTCGAGGGCCCCGGCCGCCGCGTCCCAGCGGCAGACCGTCACCACGGGGCGCAGCTCGCCGAGCACGTACGCGTGGCGGCCGGAGGGGTGGAAGGCCAGGTGCCGAGGACCGGTGCCGGGCGGCAGCGCGGTCTCCGAGTGCGGGGCCGGCCCTCCCGTCGCCGGGTCCAGGGCGCAGATCCGCACCGAGTCGGTGCCGAGGTCGACCGCGAGCACCCAGCGCCCCGACGGGTCGGGGAGCACCTGGTGGGCGTGCGGGGCCCGTTGGCGGTCCGGGTGCGGGCCGCTGCCCCGGTGACGCAGCACGGTGCTCGGGGGCCGCGGGGTGCCGTCGGCGGCGAGCGGCAGCACACTGACGCTGCCGGAGCCGTAGTTGGCGGTCAGCAGATGGCCCTGGACGAGGCTCAGGTGGGTGGGGTGGTCCCCGTCCACCGGGACCGGGGCGCCGAGCGGGCGGGGAACCGGACCGGCGATGTCGTAGGCGGTGACGGCGCCCGGCGCCGTCTCGGACACGGCGTAGAGCACGGGGCCGCCCGTGGCGAGCCCGAGGGCGAGGTAGGACGGGTCCACGCCGTCGACGGCCCCGGTGGCGGTCAGCGCCCCGGTGTCCGGGTCCAGCGCGGCCAGGACGATCCCGCGCCCGCCCGTCGAGGTGAACGACCCGATGAAGGCCCGCTCCGCGCCCCTGTCCACCACAGCAACCTCCGCCGTCCGCCGTCCATCGTCCGCGATCAGACGCTAGCAGCTGCCCCACGTGCCCGGCAGGGCCGCGTGGGCAGCGGCGGGCCACGGGGGCCGCGTTCTTTTCACCGGAATGCACCGCAGCCGGCAGCGGCCGGATCGCGGACCGGCCCGATCCCCGGGAAGGTGGGAGCCGTCGGCCGCGCGGCCGGTCACCGGCCGCCGGCGGAGCGGGAGCCGCACCGGGGCGCCCCCTTCGACCGACTCCCCCCGGCACTGCGGAAGCGAGGCGGCATGCACGACCCCGACCCACCGTTCCGGCCGGTGCGCCGGCGCCAGGGCTACCTGCCGCTGGAGGACCTCGGCCTGATCGGGAACGGCGCGACCGCCGCCCTGGTCGGCCTGGACGGTGCCATCCCGTGGCTGTGCCTGCCCCGGTTCGACTCCGAACCGCTGTTCTGCGGCCTGCTGGACCACGCGCGCGGCGGGCACTTCACCCTCGCCCCGGAGGACCTCATCGAGGCCAGGCAGCGCTACGAACCGGACACCGGCGTCCTGATCACCGAACTGCGCGGCCCCACCGGCCTGGTGCGCGTCACCGACGCGCTGACCCTGCGCTCCGGCGCCGACCTCACCGACGACGTACCGGCCGACCGGGGCGAACTCGTGCGCTCCGCCGTGGTGCTGGACGGGACCGTCCGGCTGCGCGCCGAACTGGAGCCGCGCGGCGGCGCGCAGACCCGGGCCCTGTTCAGCGGACTGGAGGTGCGGCCCCACCGGCGCCCGGACCTGCGCCTGCACCTGCGCTCCAACCGTCCGCTGACCGGCCTGCACAGCACCCACAAGCTGCGGCAGGGCGAGCGCCTGGACCTCGTGCTGTCCTGGGGCCGCTTCCACCGCCACCACCGCTTCGACACCGACGCGACCCTGAAAGGCACCGCCGAGGCCTGGCGCCGCTGGATGGGGCACTTCTCGTACGACGGCCCCCAGGAGCCCCTGGTCCGGCGGGCCGCGATCACCCTGAAGCTCTGCGACGACTGGGCCAACGGCTCGCTGGTCGCGGCGCCCACCTCCTCGCTGCCCGCGCCGATCGGCGGGATCCGCAACTGGGACTACCGCTACAGCTGGATCCGCGACGCGGCGTTCGCCGTGTTCGCGCTGCGCCGGATCGGTTTCCGGGGCGAGGCCGACGCCTTCCTCGGCTGGGTCCTGGACGCCTTCGAGGCCAGCCGGGGGCCCCGGATCATGTACGACCTGCGGGGCGGCCCGGTGCCGGACGAGATCGAGGACGGCGAACTGGAGGGCTACCGGCGTTCCGCCCCGGTGCGCTGGGGCAACGGCGCGACCGACCAGCGCCAGCACGACGTGTACGGCGAGATCCTGGACTGCGCCGAGCAGTGGCTGCGCGCCGGCGGCGAGATCCAGCCCGCGCTCTGGGCCGGCCTGGCCAAGCTGGCCGACACCGCCGGGCAGGCCTGGCGGCAGCCGGACCAGGGCATCTGGGAGGTGCGCAGCGAGGGCCGGGTGTTCACCTACTCGGCGGGCCTGTGCCAGGTGGCGCTGGACCGGGCCGCGCGGATCGGCGAGCGGCTCGGCCGGCCCGCCGGGACGGACCGCTGGCGCGCCTCGGCCGAGGAGCTGCGCCGGCTCATCCTGGAGCAGTCCTGGGACGAGGACGCCGGGACCCTCAGCGCCCACCTGGACGGCGGCGGCGCCCTGGACGCGAGCCTGCTCGCGCTCCCGCTGCGCCAGGTGGTGCCGGCCGACCACCCGCGGATGGTGGCGACCGCCGCGGCCGTGGCCGAGCGCCTGTCGGCGGGCGGCGGGCTGCTCTACCGCTACCTCCACGAGGAGTCCCCGGACGGCCTGCCGGGCGACGAGGGCGCCTTCGTCCTGTGCAGCTTCTGGCTGGTCGAGAACCTGGTCGGCCAGGGCCGGATCGAGGAGGCGGAGGAGCTGTACGACTCGCTGTGCTCCCGGGCGAGTCCGCTGGGGCTGATGTCCGAGCAGATCAACCCGTCCACAGGGGAGTTCATGGGCAACTTCCCCCAGGCGTTCAGCCACATCGGGATCATCGCCGGCGGCGTGAGCCTCGGCCGGGCGAGGGCCGGAGGGCGGGGATGATCGACCGGCTCGCGATCCTCGGCGCGACCGGGGACCTCAGCGCCCGCTTCCTGCTGCCGGCGCTGGCCGCGCTGCGGGCGGCGGGACACGTCGGCGACTCGCTGCGGGTGACGGGCGCGAGCAGGGAGGACTGGGACACCGAGCGGTACCGCGGCTGGGCCGCGGCCCGGCTCGACCGGCACGCCGGCGACCTCCCGGCCGGGGCCAGGGAGGCGGTGGCGGCCGCCGTCCGCTACCGGCGGGCCGACGTCACCGACCCCGCGGACGTGGCCGCGGTCGTCGCCGGCGAGGGGCCGGTGGCCGTCTACCTCGCCCTCCCGCCGGCCCTCTTCCCCGCCGTGATCACCGCCCTGCACGCGGCGGGCCTGCCGGCCGGCAGCCGGATCGTGCTGGAGAAGCCGTTCGGCGAGGACCTGGCCGGTGCCCAGGAGCTGAACCGGCTGCTCGCCGACCTGCTGCCGGAGCGGGCGGTGTTCCGGGTCGACCACTTCCTGGCCATGACGACCGTCCAGAACGTCCTCGGCAGCCGGCTGGCCAACCGGGTGCTGGAGCCGATCTGGAACAGCACCCACATCTCCGAGGTGGACATCGTCTGGGACGAGACGCTGGCGCTGGAGGGCCGGGCCGGGTACTACGACCAGGTCGGGGCGCTCAAGGACATGATCCAGAACCACCTGCTGCAGCTGCTCTGCCTGGTGGCCATGGAGCCGCCGATCACGCTCGGCGAACGGGACCTGCGCGACCGCAAGGTGGACGTGCTGCGCTCCGTACGGCCGTTGACCGAGCACGACGTGGTGCACCGCACCCGCCGGGCCCGCTACCTGCCCGGCCGGATCGGGGAGCGCGACGTCCCCGCCTACGCCGAGGAGGAGGGCGTCGACCCGGAGCGCCGCACCGAGACCTTCGCCGAGGTGGAACTGGAGCTGACCAGCTGGCGGTGGGCCGGGACCAGGTTCCGGCTGCGCAGCGGCAAGGCCCTGGGCGAGGACCGCAAGGAGGTCGCGGTGCACTTCCGCCCGGTGCCCCACCTGCCGTTCGGCCAGGGTGAGGAGGCCCGGCCCAACGTGCTGCGCTTCGAACTGGAGCCGGAGGGGCTGACCCTGGACCTGACCGGCATCGGCGCCCACGCCCACGGGCTGGCCCCGTTCTCGATGACCGCGCGGATGGACCCGCAGGAGCTGCCCGCCTACGGCCGGCTGCTGCTGGACGTCCTGAACGGGGACCCGGCGCTGTCCATCCGCGGCGACGAGGCGGAGGAGGCCTGGCGGGTGCTCGAACCGGTGCTGACCGGCTGGGAGCGGGGCCTGGTGCCGCTGGAGGAGTACCCGGCCGGCTCGCAGGGCCCGCCACCGCAGTTCTGGGGGTAGGGGCGCCGATGGCCCCGGGCAACGAGCGCCGCGCCCCGTGCGTCGTGGTCATGGGGGTGGCCGGCACCGGCAAGTCGACGGTGGGCCGGCTGCTCGCGGAGCGCCTGGAGGTGCCCTTCGCGGACGGGGACGACTTCCACCGGCCGGACTCCATCGCCCGGATGGCGGCCGGCATCCCGCTCGACGACGGGCGGCGCCGGCCCTGGCTGGAGGCCGTCGGGCGGTGGCTGCGCGAACGGGAGGCGGCGGGCACCGGCGGTGTGGTCAGCTGCTCCGCGCTGAAGCGGCGCTACCGGGACGTCCTGCGGGAGGCCGGCCCGGACGCCTTCTTCCTGCATCTGACGGGGAGCCGCGAGCTGCTGGCGGAGCGGATCGGCGGGCGCACCGGCCACTTCATGCCGGGGTCGCTGCTCGGTTCGCAGCTCGCCGCGCTCGAACCGCTCCAGCCGGACGAGCGGGGTGCGGTGCTGGACGTCGGCCCGGCCCCCGGGGTGCTCGTCGACGCCGCGCTGGACCTGTTGCCGCGTCCGGGCGGTTTCACTCACGGCTCACCCGATTGATTCCGTTGCGTTCCGGCACTTCCGTCACAGTCGTCCGGGAAATCACTCGAATATTGCTGCGAATAGCTGTTCGAGTGGCTGGTGAGATCTGAACCTCATATTTTCGGCCAAAGAATTCGAGCCCGTTCTCGGGTGCTCCGGGCGCGGCCGGGAGTCGCACCAGGGATTTTGGCGTTCCGATTACCGACGGAGCCGCTTTCCGTTCAATCGGAAGGGGTTGCGAGCGGCTGACCCGCCGTGAAGACTGTTGCGCGTTCGTCGTCCGGGCGTTCGGGACGGCAGGGATTCTGCGGCTCCCCGGCCGCGTCGGCGCGTTCCGCGCGACGGGTGCGCGGACGGATCGCAAACAGGGGGGATGGACATGCCGGGTACGGCCATTGCGCAGGTGGGGGCCGGGAGAGCGGCTGGTCGCCGGGGGACGGGATTCTGTCCGACCGTTCCGGCGGGGTAAGGGTATTCGGCCGTTCGCGGTTCACCGCGCGCCGGCCCGCCGTTCATCGTGCGGCGGGAAATTCGGGTCGCATTCGCACCGTCCGTCCCGGGCACGTCGATGCGCCCTCGGAACGGCTCCGCGAGGGCGGGTGCGGCGCTCGGCCGCGGGTGTCCCGGGGATTCCCGATGCCGGGCCGGCCGGTCGTGGGCGACGGGGCTTCCCGCGATTCCCCCCGTTCCCGCGCGTCCGGAAGCGGGCGGCGCCGACGGCCGGAAATTCCCCGCTGTGCCGCACTCCCATCCGCAATTCCCTTGCGGGCGCCCGGCGCGCCCGCACCCGAGAACCAGTCAACGGGAGCTTCCGCCATGCCCTACGCCAGTCCGGCGCCCGTACGAGAACGGGTGCCGCAGGTCCTGCGCAGCGAGCTGCAGCACCGGCTCGACACGCTCGCGCGCGCCCACCGGGTGCCCGGTGCCCAGCTGGTGCTGGACACCGGCGCGGAGACCGTCGCCCTGCACACCGGGGTGGCCGACACCGCCACCGCGGAGCCCTTCACCGAGGACACCGCCGTTCCGGTGGGATCGCTCACCAAGCCCTACACGGCCGCCCTGGTGATGCTGCTCGCCGACGACGGCGACCTCGACCTCGACGAGCCGGCCGCCGAGCACCTTCCGGAGCTCCGGCAGCTGCCTGAAGTAACGATTCGTCACCTCCTGGGCCACACCGGCGGACTGCCCACCGGGCCGGACTCCGACGCCGCCGCCCGCACCACCGCCACCCGCTACCTGTCCGCCGTGTGCACCGCCCGGGACGCGCTGTTCCGGCCCGGGACGGACTTCTCCTACTCCAACGCCGGCTACGTCGCCGCCGGGCGCCTGGTCGAGACGGTGACCGGGATGCCCTGGCAGGAGGCGGTGCGCGCCCTGCTGCTCGAACCCTTCGGCACCGGGCCGGTCTTCGTCGACACGGCCGCGCCCGGGCGACCGGTCGCCGCCGGCCACGCGCTCAACGCCGCGACCGGCCGGCCCCGGGCGGTCCGGCAGAACCTGGCCCCGCTGGAAGCCCCGGCCGGCGCCCTGCTGGCCGGCGCCGCGGACCTCGCCGCCCTCGGCGCCGCCCTGGTCGGCCGGTCCAAGACGCTGCCCCCGGACGTCGCCGAGCTGATGCGCCGCCCGCAGCCCGCCGCCCGGCCGGGAGCGCTCGCGGACGGCTGGGGCGCCGGCGTGGCGCTCTACCGCCAGGACGGGCGGTTCTGGTGCGGCCACGACGGCAACGCCATGGGCACCTCCTGCCACCTGCGGGCCGACCCGGACAGCGGAGTGGTGGTCGCCTTCACCGGCAACGCCGGCGCCGCCACCGCGCTCTGGCGCGAACTCGCGGCCGAACTGGAGAAGTCGGCCGGGCTGCGGGTGCCCGCGGCGATCGAACCGGTGGACGCGCGCGGGCCCGTGCCGCTCGCCGAACCCGGGACCCTGGCCGGATGCGCGGGCGACTACCGCAACGGCTCGGTCCGCTACCGGATCGAGGCGGCCGGCGACGGAACGGCCACCCTCTCGGTCGACGGCGACCCGCCGATCCCGCTGCGCTGCTACACCGACCTCTCCTACGACCTGCTCGCCCCCGACACCGGCCGCCCCGAGCCCGGCGGACGCTTCCACCGGGACCTGGCCACCGGCCGCGTCGACCGGGTGCAGGTCTCCGGGCGCACGGCCCGCCGGGCCGCCTCCGGCTGAGCCGGTCGGTCCCGCAGCCGTAGGCCCGATCCACGCACCGCCGCACCACCGTTCCGCCGTTCCGCCGTGTTCCCGTTCCCCTGTTCCTCCGGGCCCGAGGGCGGGCTACCGCCTGCCCCGGTGCCCTCGTCGTCGCCCCCATCGGAAGGACCTTCCGCCATGGCCGACCGGCCTGCCCAGCCCGTGCACCCGTCCGCCCCGCCGCAGGCCGGCGGCACCGCCGGAGGCACCTCCCCGAGGCCCCGGACCCTGGACGCGCTGTTCGCCGCCCAGGCGGCCCGCACCCCGCTCGCGCCCGCGGTGACCGACGGCCGGCGCAGCTGGACCTACCGGGACCTGGCGGAGCGCGTCGAGCGGCTGGCCCGTGACCTGCGCCGGCGCGGCGCCGGCCCGGAGCGGACGGTGGCGCTGGTCCTGCCGCGCTCCATGGAACTGGTCGCCGCCGAACTGGCCGTCGTCCGGGCGGGCGCCGCCTTCCTGCCCGTGGACCCGGGCTACCCCGCCGAGCGGCGGGCGCTGATGCTCGCCGACGCCGCCCCCGCGATCGTCCTGGACGACCCGGCCGACGTGAGCGGGGTCCTGGAGACCGCCCTGCCCGCAGGCCCGGACGTGCCGGGCGCCGCGGACGGCACGGGCGGCCCGGCCCCGGCCGGCACCGACCACCCGGCGTACGTGATCTACACCTCGGGCTCCACCGGCACCCCCAAGGGCGTCGTCGTCACCCACCGGGGGATCGCCGGATTCACCGCCGCGGCCGTCGAGAACTACGCGCTGCGCCCCGGCGACCGGGTGCTCCAGTTCTCCTCGCCCAGCTTCGACGCCTCCGTTCTGGAACTGTTCGTCTCCGTCCTCACCGGTGCCACCCTGGTGATCCCCCCGGACGGCCCCTGGCTGGGCGAGGAGCTCGCCGCCGTCCTGGACGGGCACCGCATCACCCACACCCTGATCCCGCCCGCCGCCCTGGCCACCGTCCCCGCCGGCGCGGGCCGCCACCTGCGCACCCTGATCGTCGGGGCCGAGGCCTGCTCCGCCGAACTGGTCGACCGCTGGGCGCCCGGCCGACGCATGATCAACTCCTACGGTCCGACCGAGGCCACCATCGTCGCCACCTGGACCGGCCCGCTCACCGCCGGCACCGGTTCACCCACCATCGGCGGCGCCCTGCCGCACGCCCGGGTGTACGTGCTCGACGAGACCATGCGGCCCCAGCCGCCCGGCACCGACGGCGAGCTGTACCTCGGCGGCGAGGGCGTCGCCCGCGGCTACCTCGGCCGACCCGGCCTGACCGCCGCGCGCTTCGTCGCCGACCCCTTCGGCGCGCCCGGCGCCCGGCTCTACCGCACCGGCGACCGGGCCCGCTGGAGGGCCGACGGGGAACTGGAGTTCCTCGGCCGGCTCGACCGGCAGGTCAAGGTCCGCGGCTTCCGGATCGAACCGGGCGAGATCGAGGCCGCGCTGCGCGCCCACCCCGCCGTCGACCAGGCCGTCGTGACGGTCCGCGAGGACGAGCCCGGCCACACCCGGCTGGTCGGCTACGCCACGCCCGCCGACCCGCGGCACGCCCCCGACCCGGCCGAGCTGCGCACCGCCCTGGCCGCCGCGCTGCCCGCCCACCTGGTGCCCGTCGTCGTCGTGCTGGCCGAGTTCCCGCTCACCCCGCAGCTCAAGATCGACCAGCGGGCGCTGCCCGCGCCCGCCCGGCGGGCCGCCGCCGGGAGCACCGCCCCGCGCACCGAGCGGGAGCGCGCCCTGGCCGCCGTCTGGGCCGAGGCGCTCGGCCACGACGCCGTGGGGGTGGAGGACGACTTCTTCGACCTCGGCGGCGACTCCGTCCTCGCCGCCCGCACCCTGGCCCGGATCACCGAACGCCTCGGCGTCCGGCTCACCCTGCGCGACGTCTTCACCGCCCGCACCGTCGCCGCCCTCGCCCCGCTGCTCGACGCGGTGCCCGCCGCCGCACCGACCGGGCCGATCCCGCCCGCCCCGCGCGGGGAGCCGCTGCCGCTGTCCAGCGCCCAGCGCCGGCTCTGGTTCCTGGACGACCTCGCCCCCGGCGGCACCGGCAACCACACCGGCGTGGCCCTGCGGCTGCACGGCGCCCTCGACCGGGACGCCCTCGACCGGGCCCTGCGGCGGCTCACCGCCCGGCACGACTCGCTGCGCACCACCGTCGCCACCCTCGACGGGCAGCTGGTGCAGCGCGTCGCCGAGCGGGCGGAGCTGCCGCTGCGCACCGAGGACCTCGGCGCCCTGCCCGAGGGGGAGCGCGCCCCGGCGGCCGAACGCCTGCTGGCCGAGGAACTGGAACGGCCCTACGACCTCGCCCGGGGCCCGCTCGCCCGGGTACTGCTGGTCCGGCTCGCCGCCGAGGAGCACCTGCTGCTGCTGGCCCAGCACCACATCGTCACCGACGGCTGGTCGGTGGGCGTCCTCACCCGCGAACTGGCCGCCCTCTACCGGGCGGAGGCCACCGGCGAACCCGACGCCCTGCCCGCCCCCGCCCTCCAGTACCCCGACTTCGCCCACTGGGAGCAGCACCGCCGAACCGGCCACGCACCCGACCTCGCCTACTGGAAGCACACCCTCGCCGACCTGCCGACCCTGCGCCTGCCCACCGACCGCCCCCGGCCCGAGCAGCGCACCACCAACGGCGCGGCGCACCGCCACCGGCTGCCGGCCGACCTGGTCGACCGGCTGCGCCACCTCGCCGCCGGCCGCGGCACCACGGTGTTCACCCTGTTCGCCGGGGCGTGCGCGCTGCTGCTCTCGCGCCACTCCGGCCAGCGGGACGTGGCCTTCGGCACCGTCACCAACGGGCGGGACCGGCGGGAACTGGAGGAGGTGACCGGCTTCTTCGTCAACACCGTGGTGCTGCGCGGCGACGTGGACGAGCGGGCCACCGTCGACGACTTCGTGGCGGGCATGCGCACCACCCTGCTGGACGCCTTCGCCCACGCCGAGGTGCCCTTCGACCGGGTGGTCGAGGAACTGGCCCCGCCCCGCGACCCCGGCCGCACCCCGCTGGTCCAGGTCGTCGTCGTCCAGCAGACCCCCGTCACCCCGGCGCCCGCCGGGGGCCTGCGCTTCGCCGAGCACCCGCTGCCCCGCCCGGCCGCCCGCTTCGACCTGGTGCTGGAGTTCACCCCCGACGCCGACGGCGGCTGCACGCTGACGGCGGAGTACAACACCGACCTGTTCGACCGGCGGACCGTGACCGCGCTGGCGGACCACCTGCACCGCCTGCTGGCCGGGATGGCGGACGGCCCCCAGCGCACCCTCGCCGAGCTGCCGCTGATCCCCGAGGAGGAGCAGCGGGCGCTGCTCGACGCCTGGAAGCCGGACACCGCGCTGCCCGGGGCGCTCACCGCGTCCGGCCTGCCCGGCTGGACCCGCGGCTACGTCCTCGACCGCGCGATGCGCCCCCAACCCCAGGGCGTGCCGGGCGAGTTGTACCTCGCGGGCGACTTCCCCGAGCAGCCGGAAGGCGCCGCCGGGCAGTTCGTCGCCGACCCGTACGGCGCGCCGGGGGAACTGCTCCACCGCACCGGGGAGCTGGTGCGGTGGACCGCCGACGGCGAACTGGAGCACCTCGGACGGGTCGAGCAGTGGGCGAAGCCCCGCGGGCTGCGCACCGACCCGGACGAGGTGGCGCGGGCGCTGCGGCGCTGCGCCGGGGTGGCCGAGGCCGCCGCCGTCCTCACCGACGACCCCCGGCGGCTGGTCGGCTACGTGGTGCCCGTCCCCGGCGGCCGGGTCGAGCCCGAGGCGGTGCGCCGCACCCTCGCCCTGACCCTGCCCGACCACCTGGTCCCCACCGTCGTGATGCCGCTGCCCGCCCTGCCGCTGGGCCCCGACGGCACCCTCGACCGCGGCCGGCTGCCCGACCCCGGGCCTGCCGCCACCGCCGTCCGCCACGTCGCCCCCCGCACCCCCGCCGAACGGGCGCTCGCCGGGATCTGGGCCGAGGTGCTGCGGCTGGAGCGGGTCGGCGCCGACGACAACTTCTTCGACCTCGGCGGCGACTCCATCCTCGGCATCCAGGTGGTGGCCCGCTCCCGGCAGGCCGGGCTGGCGCTCACCTCCCGGGACCTCTACCGCCACCAGACGGTCGCCGCGCTCGCCCTGGCCGCGCAGGACGCCGAGGCACCGCCCGCGCCCGCCCCGGCGGCCGCCACCGGGGAGGCCGTGCCGACCCCGATCCAGCGCTGGTGGCTCGGCCGGGCCGCCGACCGGGCCGGCCACTTCGGCCAGGCGCTCTCCCTGCTGCTGCCCGACGACCTGGACCGGGCGGCCCTGGAGGAGGCCCTGAACGACCTGGTCGCCCACCACGACGCGCTGCGCTCGGCCTTCACCGCCCCGGACGGCGCCGCGCGGTGGCACATCCGGGAGCCGGTCGCCCGGCTCACCCTGGCCCGGCACACCGGCCCGGACCGGGACACCCCGCACTTCGGCCCCCACGACCTGGGCGGCGGCGGGCCGCTGCTGCGCGCCGTCCTGCACGAGCGCGCCGGGGGCCGGCCCCCGGTCCTGCACCTGGCCGTCCACCACCTGGTGGTCGACGGGGTCTCCTGGCGGGTGCTGCTGGAGGACCTCGACACCGCCTACCGCGCCCGCCGCGAGGGCCGGGACGGGGCGGCCGCCCTGCCGGTCAAGTCCTCGCCGCTGCGGCAGTGGGCCGAGCGGCTGAGCGCCTTCGCCGCCGAGGGCGGCTTCGAGGACGAGACGGAGTACTGGGCGCGGGCCGTGCCCGGGCAGCCCGACGAACCGTTCCCCGCCGAGCTCGACGGCCCCGACACCTACGCCACCGAACGCTCCGTCACCGTCCGGCTGAGCCCCGCCGACACCGCCGCCCTGCTGCGCACCCTGCCCGACACCTACCGCACCCAGGCCAACGACGTGCTGCTGAGCGCGCTCGGCCGGGCGCTGTGCGGAGCGAGCGGGCTGGAACGGGTCGTGGTGGACGTCGAGGGGCACGGGCGCGAGGAACTGTTCGCCGAGCTCGACCTCGGCCGTACGGTCGGCTGGTTCACCACCCGCCACCCCGTCGCCCTGGCCGTGCCCGCCGGGGCCGACTGGGACACCGTCCTCAAGCAGGTGAAGGAACAGCTGCGCGCCGTCCCCCGGCGCGGCCTCGGATTCGAGGCGCTGCGGTACCTCGGGCGCCCCGGCACGGCGCCGGAGGTCCCGGCCGCCCGGATCGGCTTCAACTACCTGGGCCGCATCGCCCTGCCGGACGACCCGGACGGGCTGTTCCGCGGCACCTTCCGGCCGCTGGAGCTGGACGCCGACCCGGGCGTGGCGCGCCCCCACCCGCTGGAGGTGGTCGGCCGCCTCGACGGCGACGCGCTGGAGTTCACCTGGTTCCACTCCGCCGCCGTCCACCGGAGCGGGACCGTCGAGGCGCTGGCCCGGCGCTTCGCCGAGGAACTGGCCGACCTCGCCCGCCACGCGGCCCGCCCCGGCGCCGCCGGGCGCACCCCGTCCGACTTCCCGCTGGCCCGGCTCGACCAGGCGGCCGTGGACCGGATCACCGGCGCCGACCCGGGCGCGGTGGAGGACGTGCTGCCGCTCACCCCGACCCAGTCCGGCATGCTCTTCCACGGCCTCGCCGAGGAGGACAGCGGCGCCTACTTCCAGCAGCTGGACTTCGTCCTGGACGGCGTGCCCGACCCGGCCCGCCTCGCCGCCGCCTGGCAGTGGGTCACCGACCGCACCGCGGTGCTGCGCGCCCACGTCCGCTGGCAGGAGGTGCCCGAGCCGCTGCTGGTGGTGCACCGCCGGGTGGCCGTCCCGGTCACCCACCTGGACTGGCGCGAACTGCCCGAGCGGGAGCGCCGCGACCGGCTCGCCGAACTGCTGGACCGCGACCGGGCCCGCGGCCTCGACCTGGCGCGGGCCCCGCTCCAGCGGCTGCTGCTGATCCGGCTCCCGGACGACCGGGTGCGGGTGCTCTGGTCCTTCCACCACCTGGTCCTGGACGGCTGGAGCCTGTTCCAGGTGCTCTCGGACGTCTTCGCGGTGCACGCAGCCCTGGCCGGACCGGGACGGGACGGCGAGGTCCCGTACGGCACCGTGCCGGAGCGCCGGCCCTACCGCGACTACCTGGCCTGGCTGGGCGGGCGCGACCACGCCGAGGCCGAACGGCACTGGCGCACCCGCCTCGCCGGGCTCGCCGAGGCGACACCGCTGCCCTACGACCGCGAGCCGGTGCAGAGCCACCGCGCCGAGTCCACCCGGGCCGTGCCGTTCACCCTGCCCGCCGCCGCGACCAGGGCGCTGGAGGACCTCGCCCGCGGCTCCGGGCTGACCTTCAACACCCTGGTCCAGGGCGCCTGGGCGGTGCTGCTGGGCCGCCGGGCAGGGCGGGCCGAGGTGGTGTTCGGCACCACCTCCTCCGGGCGGCCGCCCGAGCTGCCCGGCGTCGAGACCATGACCGGCCTGTTCATCACCACCCTGCCGGCCCGCACCACGGTGCCCGCGGACGGCACCCTGGTCGACTGGCTCCGGACCCTGCAACGGGAGCAGAGCGAGGACCGGCGGCACGGCTTCGTCCCGCTCACCCGGATGCGGGCCGGCACCGAACTGCCCGAGCGGACCGGCCTGTTCGACAGCCTGGTGGTCTTCGAGAACTACCCCGTCGACGAGGACGCGGCCGACGCCCACGGCCTGCGGCTGCGCGACCTGGACGGGATCGAGACCACCAACTACCCGCTCACCCTGCTGGCCTACCCGGGCCCGGAGCTGTCCCTGCGGCTCTGCTACGACCCGCGGCTGTTCGACGAGTCCACGGTGCGGCGGCTGGCCGGACAGCTCACCGCCGTCCTGACCGCCCTGCCCGGCGGCGCCCACCGCCCGCCGGCCCGGCTGCCGCTGCTGACCGGCGAGGAGCGCCGGCGCGTCCTGGCCGACTGGAACGCCACCGCCGTCGAGGAACCCGCCGCCGACATCGCCGAGCTGTTCGCCGCGCAGGTGCTCCGCACCCCCGCGGCCGTCGCCCTGGAGGCCGGCGACCGGCGCCTGACCTACCGCGAACTCGACGCCCGCGCCGCCGAGCTGGCCGGACGGCTGACCGCGCACGGGGTCCGGGTGGAGCAGCCGGTCGGGGTGCTGATGGAACGCTCCGTCGAGCTGGTCGTCACCCAGCTGGCGCTGGTGCGCACCGGCGCGGTCTACGTGCCGCTGGACGGCCGGGCGCCGCGCGAGCGGCTGCACCGGATGCTGGCCGAGGCCGGTGCCGACCTGCTGCTCACCGACGCCCACCGGGCCGGCACGGCCGCCGAGCTGCGCCCCGCCGGGCAGGTGCTGCGGGTGGACCTTCCCGACGACCGGACGGCGGCCCCGGCCCCGGCCCCGGCGGCCGTCCACCCCGACAACGTCCAGTACCTGATGTTCACCTCCGGCTCCACCGGCACCCCCAAGGGCGTCGCGGTGCGCCGCCGGGACGTCGCCGCGCTCGCCCTGGACCGCGCCTTCGCCGGCCACGACCGGGTGCTGGTGCACTCCCCGCACGCCTTCGACGCCGCCACCTACGAACTGTGGGTGCCGCTGCTGCGCGGCGGCACCGCCGTGCTCGCCCCGCCGCAGGACCTGGACGCCGCCGCCGTCCGGCACGCCGTCACCGAGCAGGGCGTGCGCTGCCTGTGGCTGACCGCCGGCCTGTTCCGGCTGCTCGCCCAGGAGGACCCGGGCTGCCTGCGCGGCGCCCACGAGGTGTGGACCGGCGGCGAGGCGGTGCCCGGCGCCGCCGTCCGCAAGGTCCTGGCGGCCTGCCCCGGCCTCACCGTGGTCGACGGCTACGGGCCCACCGAGACCACCACCTTCGCCACCCGCCGGGCCTTCCGGGCCGGCGACGAACTGCCCGCCGTCCTGCCCATCGGCCGCCCGCTGGACAACACCCGGGTGTACGTCCTGGACGGCGCGCTCCAGCCGCAGCCGCCCGGCGTCACCGGCGAGCTGTACATCGCCGGGGCCGGCCTCGCCCGCGGCTACGCGGGCCGCCCCGGCGAGACCGCCGCCCGCTACCTCGCCGACCCCTTCGGCCCGCCCGGCGAGCGGATGTACCGCACCGGCGACACCGTCCGGTGGAGCGAGGACGGCGAACTGCACTTCGTCGGCCGCGCCGACGACCAGATCAAGATCCGCGGCTTCCGGATCGAACCCGCCGAGATCGAGGCCCGGCTCACCGCCCACCCGGCCGTCGCCGAGGCCGTCGTCTCGCTGTACCAGGACGCCGGACGCAAGAGCCTCGCCGCCCACCTGGTGCCGGCCGAGGGCGCCGAGCCGCCCGGCGCCGCCGAACTGCGCGCCCACCTGGCCGCCGACCTCCCCGACTACATGCTGCCCGCGGCCTTCGTCACGCTGCCCGAACTCCCGCTCACCGCCAACGGCAAGGTGGACCGCCGGCGGCTGCCCGCCCCCGACCGGTCGGCGGGCGGCGACCGCCCCCACCGCGCCCCCGGCACCGACCGCGAGCGGCTGCTCGCCGCGATCTGGGCCGAGCTGCTCGGGGTCGAACGGGTCGGGCTGGACGACGACTTCTTCCTGCTCGGCGGCGACTCCATCCTGAGCATCCAGGTCGTCTCCCGGGCTCGCGCCGCCGGACTCGCGCTCTCCCCGCGCGACCTGTTCCGCCACCCCACCGTCGCCGCGCTGGCCGCGGCCGCCGGCAGCGCCGTCACCGTCGCCGGGACCGAACCGGTCAGCGGCGAGGTCGGCCTGACGCCGATCCAGCACTGGTTCCTCGACCCGAACCCGCCGCACGCCGAGCACTTCGACCAGTGCGTCGTGGTGGAGGCCCCCGGGGCCGTCGACCCGCAGGCCCTGCGCCGCGCGCTCGCCGCCCTGTGGGCCCACCACGACGCGCTGCGCTCCCGCTTCACCCGTGCCGGGGACGGCACCTGGCAGCAGCACTGCGCCCCCGCCGAGGAGAGCGCCCCCGAGCTGCTGGAGGTCCACGACCACGGCGCGGAAGCGGCGGTGACCGAGGCCGCCCACGCCTCCTTCCGGCTGGACGGCGGCCCGCTGCTCACCGCCCGCCTGTTCACCGCCCCGTCGGCCACCGCGTCGGCCGGCGCGGCCGGCGCCCGGCCCGACCGGCTGCTGCTGGCCGTCCACCACCTGGCGGTCGACGGCGTCTCCTGGCGGGTGCTGCTGGAGGACCTGGAGACCGCCTACCGGCAGGCGGTCGAGGGCCGCCCGCTGCGGCTGCCCGCCCGCACCAGCTCCGTCCGGGAGTGGGCCCGCCGGCTGGCCGGGCACACCGCGGCCGGCGGCTTCGCCGACCAGCGCGCCCACTGGGCGGCCGCCGCCCGGGCCTGCGCCACCCCGCTGCCGGTGGACGGCGACGGCGGCAACACCGCCGCCGACCTGCGCGAGGTGACCGTCCGGCTGGACCGCGAACGCACCGACGCCCTGCTGCGGGAGGTCCCCGGGGTCTACCGCACCCGGATCGACGACGTGCTGCTCACCGCGCTCGGCCGGGTGCTCGCCGAGTGGACCGGGCGCGGCACCGTCGCCGTCGGCCTGGAGGGCCACGGCCGCGAGGACCGGCTGTTCGACGGCCTCGACCTGTCCCGCACGGTCGGCTGGTTCACCTCCCTCTTCCCGGTCGCCCTCGACATCCCGGCGGGGGACTGGGGCACCGCCCTGAAGGCCGTCAAGGAACAGCTGCGGGCCGTGCCGGACCGCGGCCTCGGGTACGGCGCGCTGCGCCACCTGGCCCGGGACGAGGCGCTCGCCGACACCCCCGCCCCCGGCGTGAGCTTCAACTACCTGGGCCGCTTCGACTGGTCCACCGACGGCGCCGCCCTCGTCCGCGCCGTCCCCGGCGGCCTCGGCGGCGCGGAGGCGCCCGGCACCGAGCGCCCCCACCTGCTGGACGTGGTCGCCCGGGTCGAGGACGGCGAGCTGGAGATCGGCTGGTACTACAGCGCCGGCCGGCACCGCGCCGACACCGTCACCGCACTGGCCGAGGCCATGCTCGACGCACTGGAGCGGATCGTCGCCCACTGCGCCGAACCCGGCGCCGGCGGCCGCACCCCCTCCGACTTCCCGCTCGCCCGCCTCGACCAGGCGGCGGTGGACCGCATCGCCGGGGACGGCCGCACCGTCGCCGACGTCCACCCGCTGACACCGATGCAGGCCGGGATGCTCTTCCACAGCCTGCTCGACCCGGACGGCGACACCTACGTCAACCAGGTCCAGCTGGTGCTGACCGGGGTCACCGACCCGCACGCGCTGGCCGAGGCCTGGCAGCGGACCGCCGACGCCAACGCCGTCCTGCGCACCCGGCTCAGCTGGCAGGACGGCGCCGAACCGCTCCAGGTCGTCCAGCACCGGGCCGCCGTCCCGGTGACCCACCACGACTGGACCGGCCGCCCCGCCGAACAGGTCGAGCGGGACACCGCCCGGCTGCTCGCCGAGGACCGGGCGGCCGGGATCGACCTGGGCGGCGCGCCGCTGCTGCGGCTGGCCCTGATCCGGCTGACCCCGAGCCGGGTGCGGGTGGTGTGGACCTTCCACCACGTGCTGCTCGACGGCTGGAGCGCCGCCCAGGTCTTCGACGAGGTCTGCGAGCGCTACGCCGCCCTGACCGCCGGACGCCGGCCCGCCCCGGTCGAGCGCGCGCCCTACGCCGACTACCTGCGCTGGCTGGCCGGCCAGGACCGGGCGGCGGTCGAGCGGTACTGGCGCGACACCCTGGCCGGCTTCCCCGCCCCCACCGAACTGCCCCGGGACCGCCGCCCGGCCGGCGCCCACCGCGCCTCCTCCTCGGCCTCGGTGAAGGTCGCCCTCGGCCCCGAGCTTTCCGAGCGGCTGCGGGCCACCGCCCGGCAGGCCGGGCTCACCGTCAACACCGTGCTCCAGGGCGCCTGGGCGCTGCTGCTCTCCCGCTACGGCGGCGGCGAGGACGTGGTGTTCGGCACCATCGTCTCCGGCCGGCCCGCCGAACTCCCCGGCGTCACCTCGATGGTGGGGCTGTTCATCAACGCCCTGCCCACCCGGGTGCGGATCGACGACCGGCGCCCGCTGCTGGACTGGCTGCGGGAGGTCCAGGACCACCAGTCCGAGGCCCGCCGGCACGACGCCGTCTCGCTGGCCCAGCTCCAGGGCTGGAGCGAACTGCCCGGCGGCACCGCCCTGTTCGACAGCATCGTGGTCTTCGAGAACTACCCCTTCGACGCGCAGTCGCTGACCCGGCACGGCCTGGGCGTGGAGACCGAGCACGTGCTGGAGCCGACCAGCTACCCGCTCGGCGTGGTGGTGGCGCCCGGCGAGTCCATCGAGGTCAGCCTCGACCACGACCCGGCCGCCTTCGACGCCGCCACCGTCGAGCGGCTCGGGGCGAGCCTGCGCACCCTGCTCGCCGGGATGGCGGCCGGCCTCGACCGGCCGGCCGGCGAACTGCCGCTGCTGGACCCGGCCGAGGGACGCGAGCTGCTGGAACGCCTCGGCGGCCCGGTGCGCCGGGCGCCCCGGCGCACCCTGCCCGAGGCCTTCGCCCGGCAGGCCGCCCGCACCCCCGACGCCCCGGCCGTGCGCTCCGGCGACGGCCTGCTGACCTACCGGGAGCTGGACGAACGCTCCAACCGGCTGGCCCGGCTGCTGATCGGGGCCGGGGCCGGACCCGAGCGCTTCGTCGCGCTCGCGCTGCCCCGCACCGTCGAACTGGCCGTGGCGCTGCTCGCGGTGCTCAAGAGCGGTGCCGCGTACCTGCCGGTCGACCCCGGCTACCCGGCCGAGCGGATCGCCTACCTCTTCGAGGACGTCCGGCCCGACGCCGTGATCACCGATGCCGCGACCGAGGGACGGCTCCCCGACGGCCCGTACGCCCGGATCGTGCCGGACGACCCGGCCTGCCGAGAACGGCTGGCCGCCGCCCGCACCGACGCCGTCGGCGACCCGGAACGGCACGGCGCCCTGCTGCCGGAGCACCCCGCGTACGTCATCCACACCTCCGGCTCCACCGGCCGCCCCAAGGGCGTGGTGGTCGCCCACGCCTCGGTGCTCGCCCTGACCGACTGGGCCGCCGCCGAGTTCGCCGGCCGAGGCCTGGAGCACGTGCTCGCCGCCACCTCGCTCAACTTCGACGTGTCGGTGTTCGAGATCTTCGCGCCGCTGCTCTCCGGCGGCTGCGTGGAACTCCTGCGCGACCTGCTGGCCCTGGCCGAGAACCCCGGCCCCCGGAGGGCCGGCCTGCTCAGCGCCGTGCCCTCGGCCCTCGGCGGACTGCTCGCCGACGGCGCCCTGCGACTCGGCGCGGACACCGTGGTGCTGGCCGGCGAAGGACTGCCCGCCCGCACCGTCCGCACCCTGCGCGAGGCCGTCCCCGGCTGCCGGGTGCTGAACATCTACGGCCCCACCGAGGCCACCGTCTACGCCACCGCCCACACCTGCGACCCCGCCGACCCCGACCGCGACCCGCCGATCGGCCGACCGGTCGGCGGCGCCCGGGCCTACGTCCTGGACGCGCGGCTGCGCCCGGTGCCCGTCGGCGCGCCCGGGGAGCTGTACCTGGCCGGCACCGGCGTGGCGCGCGGCTACCTGCGCCGCCCCGGCCTGACCGCCGGGCGCTTCCTGCCCGACCCCTACGGCCCGCCCGGCAGCCGGATGTACCGCACCGGCGACCGGGTGCGCTGGAGCGCCGACGGCGAACTGGACTACCTCGGCCGCGCCGACGACCAGGTCAAGGTGCGCGGCTTCCGGATCGAACTCGGCGAGGTCGAGGCCGCGCTGGCCCGCCACCCGCAGGTGGCGGCGGCCGCCGCCCGGGTGGTCGACCAGGACGGCCACAAGCGGCTGGTGGGCTACGCGGTGCCCCGCGACGGCGCCCTGCCCGACCCGGCCGAGTGGCGGACCTTCCTCGGCCGCACCCTCCCCGACCACCTGGTGCCCGCCGTGGTGGTGCCGCTGGAGCGGCTGCCGCTCGGCGCCACCGGCAAGCTGGACCGGCGCGCCCTGCCCGAACCGGTCCCGGCCACCCGGGCCACCGGCGGCGACCGGCCGCCGCGCACCGAAACCGAGCAGGCCCTCGCCGCGATCTGGCGCGAGGTGCTGGGCGTGCCCGAGGTGAACGCGGACGACAACTACTTCGCCCTCGGCGGGGACTCCATCCTCGGCATCCAGATCGTCTCGGCGGCCCGCCGGGCCGGCCTCGCGCTGACCCCCCGGCACCTGTTCGCCCACCAGACCCTCGCGGAACTCGCCGGTGCCGCCGAACGCGCGCCGAGCCCCGGCACGGACGCCGACCAGGGCGCCGTCACCGGCGAGACCCCGCTCACCCCCGTCCAGCACTGGCTGCTGGACACCCTCGACGGCGACCCCGCCCGGCTCACCCAGTCCGTCTCCTTCACCCTCGCCCCCGGCACCGAGGAGCCCGCCCTGCGGGCCGCCCTGGCCGCCGTCCTGGACCACCACGACGCCCTGCGGCTGCGCTGCGAGCCGCTCCCCGACGGCCGGTGGCGCCAGTACGGCACCGAGCCCGGCCAGGCCCCCGACCTGCGGGTCCACGAGCTGCCCGCCGCCGAGGGCGAGGAACGCGAGAGCGCCCTGCGCGACCTCGGCGAGCGCCTCGCCGAGGGTTTCGACCTGGCCGCCGGGCCGCTGCTGCGCGCCGCGCTCTGCCGCTTCGCCGGCGACCCCCGCCCGGTGCTGCTGCTGGCCGCGCACCACCTGGTGGTCGACGCGGTGTCCTGGCGGATCCTGCTGGAGGACCTGGAGCGCGCCCACCGCGCGGCGGCCGCGGGCGAGCGGCCCGACCTCGGCGCCAAGAGCACCTCCTTCCGGGCCTGGGCCGAACGCCTCGCCGCGCACACCGCGGCCGGCGGCTTCGACGCGGAACTCCCGTACTGGCAGCGCCTGGCGGACGGTGCGGCCACCGCGCTGCCCACCGACCTCGACGGCGCCAACACGGCCGAGGCCGAGGAGTCGCTGACCTTCGCCCTGGGCGCCGAGGACACCCGCCGGCTGCTCCAGGACGTCCCGGAGGCCTACCGCACCCGGGTCAACGACGTCCTGCTCTGCGCCCTCGGCCGGGTGCTGGCCCGCTGGACCGGACGGAACCGGGTCCTGATCACCCTGGAGGGCCACGGCCGCGAGGAACTCCTCGACGGCGTCGACCTGTCCCGCACCGTCGGCTGGTTCACCGCGATGCACCCCGTCGCCCTGGACGTGCCCCCGGACGCGGACACCGGCACCGCCCTGAAGGCCGTCAAGGAGATCCTGCGCGCCGTCCCGAACGGCGGCCTCGGCCACGGCGCCCTGCGCCACCTCAAGTCGGAGCCCGGCCTCGCGCTGCCGCAGATCGGCTTCAACTACCTGGGCCGGCAGGACCGGAGCGCCAGCCCCGGGGGCCTGCTGCACGCCCCGGCCGGCCCGCTCACCGGCGGCATGGACCGCACCGCCCGCCGCCCCCACCTGCTGGACGTGCTCGGCCTGGTCGCCGAGGGCCGGCTCTCCTTCACCTGGTCCTACTCCCGCGAGGTGCACCACAGCGGGACGGTCGCCCGGCTGGCCGCCGAACTGCTGGACGAGCTGCGGGAGATCGTCCGCCACTGCGCCGAACCCGGCGCCGGCGGCCGCACCCCCTCCGACTTCCCGCTGGCCGGCCTGGACCAGGCCGGCGTCGACCGGCTGGCCGGCACCGGCCGGGACGTGACGGAGATCCAGCCCCTCACCCCCACCCAGACCGGCATGGTGGTGCACGGCCTCGACGAGGCCGAACACGGCCTGTACGTCGAGCAGATCACCTTCGTCCTGGACGGCGCCCGCGACCCCGACCTGCTGGCCGCCGCCTGGCAGCACGTCGTCGACCGCACCCCGGTGCTGCGCACCTCCGTGGTGCTGCGCGACGTTCCCGTGCCGCTCCAGGTGGTCCACCGGCAGGCGACGCTCCCGGTCACCGAACACGACTGGAGCGCGCTGGGCGCGGCGCAGCGCGAAGCCCGGCTGGAGGACCTGCTCGCCGAACGGCGGGCCCACCCCCTGGCCCTGGACCGGGCCCCGCTGCTGCGGCTCGACCTGATCCGGCTCGGCCCGGACCGGATCCGGGTGGTCTGGGCCTTCCACCACGTGCTGCTGGACGGCTGGAGCGTCTTCCACGTCCTCGCGGACGTGCTGGCCGCCCACGCCGCCCTCGCCCGCGGCGAGCGGCCCCGACTGCCCGAGCGCCGGCCCTTCGCGGACTACGTCGGCTGGCTCGCGGAGCGCGACACCGGCGCCGCCGTCGAGCACTGGCGCGCCGTGCTGGCCGACCTCACCGCCCCCACCGCGCTGCCCTACGACCGCCGCCCCGCCCCGGGCGACACGGCCCGCTCCGGGGACTGGCTCTCGCACCGGCTGGACGAGGCGGACACCGAGCGGCTCCAGGAGTTCGCCCGCCGCCACCGCCTCACCCTCAACACCGTGGTGCAGGGCGCCTGGGCGCTGCTGCTGTCGCGCTGGAGCGGGGAACAGCGGGTCTGCTTCGGCACCACCGTCTCCGGCCGGCCCACCGACCTGGCCGGCTCCGACGGCATCGTCGGCCTGTTCATCACCACCCTGCCCGCCCGGGTCGCCGTCGACGGCCGCCGGCCCTGCGCCGACTGGCTGCGCACCCTCCAGGAGGAGCAGGCCGAGGACCGCCGCTTCGACCACCTGCCGCTGGCCCGGATGCACGCGCTCAGCCAGGTCCCGCCGGGCACCGAGCTGTTCGACAGCCTGGTCGTCTTCGAGAACTACCCGGTCGGCGACGCCACGGCCGGCGCGCACGGCCTGCTGGTGCGCGAACTGGACGCCCGGGAGGCCACCAACTACCCGCTCACCGTGGTGGTCTCGCCCGGCGAGCGGCTCGCCGTGGAACTCGGCCACGACCCGCGCTTCCTCGACCGGGAGACCGCCCGGCGCCTCGCCGACCAGCTGCTGCACACCCTGTCCGCGCTGGCCGACTCGGACGGCACCACCCCGCTGGACGGGCTCGACCTGCTGCCGCCCGGCGAACGCGAGCGGCTGCTGCGCGGCCCGGCCCGCCCGGAGACCGGCCCGGTGCCCCCGGCGACCCTGCCCGCCCTGGTCGAGGCCGCCGTGGACCGGTGGCCGCAGGCCGTCGCGCTGAGCGCGGCCGGCCTGGAGCTGACCTTCGCCGAGGCCGAGGCCCTCGCCAACCGGCTGGCCCACCGGCTGATCGCCCGCGGCGCCGGCCCCGGGCGGCTCGTCGCCCTGCTGCTGCCCCGCTCGGCCGACACCGTGCTCGCCGAACTCGCGGTGGCCAAGACCGGCGCCGCCTTCCTGCCCGTCGACCCGCACTACCCCGAGGAACGGATCGAGGCGATGCTGCGCGACGCGGCCCCCGCCCTGACCCTGGACGCCAAGGAGGTCGCCGAGCTCCTCGCCGCCGAGCCGGCCGGCGCCCCCGGCCACCGGCCCACCGACGCCGACCGGACCCGCCCGCTGGACCCGGACGACCCCGCCTACGTCATCTTCACCTCCGGCTCCACCGGCACCCCCAAGGGCGTCGTCGTCACCCACCGCGGGCTCGCGGCCTTCGCCGCCGCCGAGGCCGCGCACTACCGGGCCGCCCCGGGGGACCGGGTGCTCGCCTTCGCCACCCCCAGCTTCGACGCCTCGGTGCTCGAACTGTGCCTGGCCCTGCCGCACGGCGCCCGGCTGGTGGTGCCCGAGCCCGGCCCCCTGCTCGGCGACCGGCTGGCCGGGCTGCTGCGGGCGGAGCGGATCACCCACACCCTGCTGCCGCCCGCCGCCCTGGCCACCCTGCCGGCCGACACCCCCGGCAGCCTGCCCGACCTCAGGACGCTGATCGTCGGGGCCGAGGCCTGCGGCGCCGACCTGGTCGCCCGCTGGGCCCCGCACCACCGGATGGTCAACTCCTACGGCCCCACCGAGGCCACCGTGGTCGCCACCTGGTCCGCGCCGCTGACCGCGGACGGCGCCGCCCCGCCGATCGGCCGCCCGCTGCCCGCCACCGGCGCGTACGTCCTGGACGCCCGGCTGCGGCCGGTGCCCGACGGCGTCCCCGGCGAACTGTGGCTCAGCGGACCGGCCCTCGCCCGCGGCTACCTCGGCCGCCCCGGCCTGACCGCCGCCCGCTTCACCGCCGACCCGTACGGGCCGCCCGGCGGCCGGATGTACCGCACCGGGGACCTGGTGCGCCGCGACCGCCACGGCGAACTGCACTACCTGGGCCGCACCGACCACCAGCTCAAACTGCGCGGCCACCGGATCGAGGCGGGCGAGGTGGAGGCCGTGCTGACGCGCCACCCGGCCGTGCTGGACGCCGTGGTGAGCATCCGGGAGGACGAGCCCGGGCTGCCCCGGCTGGTCGCCCACCTGCTGGCCGCCCCCGGCGCCGAACCGCCCACCGGCGCCGAACTGCGCGCCCTGGCCGCCCGCTCGCTGCCCGGCCCCATGGTCCCCACCGCCTTCGCGGTGCTGGAGCGCTTCCCGCTCACCGCGAGCGGCAAGACCGACCGCGCCGCCCTGCCCGCCCCCGGGCCGGAGGAGGCCGGGCCGGCCGAGCGGGTCGCACCCCGCACCCCCACCGAGGAGGCGGTGGCGGAGATCTGGGCCGAGACCCTGCACACCGGCGTCGGCGCCACCGACGACTTCTTCCAGCTCGGCGGCGACTCCGTGCGCGCCCTGCTGATCGCCTCCCGGGCCAACGACGCCTTCGGCGTCACGCTCACCCCCCGCGACGTGCTGGTCTCCCGCACCGTGGCCGCCCTGGCGGACCTGGTCGAGGACCTGGTGCTCAGCGAACTCGAAGCCGCCGCCCTGGGCGGACCCGACGAAGCCGCCGCCTCCGGCCGCCCCGACGACGACGAACGGTGAGGAGCCGACCATGACGACTTCGAAGCGAGACCGCGCCGCAGCCCTGCCCGCCGACCTGCGCGAGGCCCTGCGCCGGCGGCTGGCCGGCCGGGCCGACACCGCGCAGGCCGCCGCCGACCGGGCCATCCCGCGCGCCGACCGCAGCCGGCCGCTGCCGCCCTCCTTCGTCCAGCAGCGGCTCTGGTTCCTGGACCGGCTGCGCCCCGGCGACCCGCGCTACAACAGCGCCGTCGCCCTGCGCTTCACCGGCGCGCTGGACCGCGCGGCCCTCGCCGCGGCGCTGACCGCCGTGGTGGCGCGCCACGAGGCGCTGCGCACCACCTTCGCGGAGAGCGACGGCCGGCCGGTGCAGACCGTCCTTCCGGCCGGGCCGGTCGACCTGCCGGTCCGCACACCGGCCGACGGCGAGAGCCTGGACGCCATCCTGCTCCAGGAGTACTCCCGGCCCTTCGACCTCGCCCGCGGGCCGCTGCTGCGCGCCCTGCTGGTGGCCGAGTCGCCGCACGCCCACGTGCTGCAGCTGACCGCCCACCACATCGTCACCGACGGCTGGTCCATGGGCGTCGTCCTGGACGAACTGTGCACCGCGTACGACGCCCTGGCCCGCGGCGCCGAACCCGGACTGCCCGAGGTCGCCGCCCAGTACCCCGACTTCGCGGTGTGGCAGCGCGAGCAGCTCTCCGGCGACCGGCTGGAGAAGCAACTCGCCCACTGGAAGGAGAAGCTGGCCGGCGCGGTGCCGCCGGAACTGCCGCTGGACCACCCCCGGCGCGGCGAGGAGGCCGGCCCCGGCGCCCTGCACACCTTCACCGTCCCCGCGCCGCTCACCGCCCGGCTGCGCGAACTCGCCGCCGAACGGCAGGGCACCCTCAACACCGCGCTGGTGGCCGGCACCCAGGCGCTGCTGGCCCGCTGGTCCGGCCAGGAGGACGTCACCGTCGGCTCCCTGATGGCCGGCCGCACCCGCACCGAGCTGGAACGGGCCGTCGGCTGCTTCGTCAACACGGTGGTCCTGCGCACCCGGGTGGCGCCCGACGCCTCCTTCCGCGAGCTGCTCGCGGCCGCCACCGGGACCGGCAACGACGCCCTCGCCCACGGCGACACGCCGTTCGAGCGGATCGTCGAGGCGGTCGGCGCGCCCCGCGAGGCCGGCCGCAACCCGCTGTTCGACGTGCTGGTGCTGCTGCACCCCGCCCCGGCCGCGACCGGTGACCCGCACGGACTCGCCACCGCCCCGGTCACCGTGCCCCGGCAGGCCGCCACCTTCGACCTCAGCGTGGAGTTCGTCCCCGACGGCGAGGCGCTCACCGGCGTCCTGGAGTACCGGGCCGACCTCTTCGACGCCCCCACCGCCCGCCGGACGGCCGAGCAGCTGCTGCGGCTGCTGGAGGGCGCCGCCGCCGAACCGGACCGCCCGCTCGCCACCCTGCCGCTGCTCTCCGCGCGGGAGACCGAGCGGGTCACCCGGGACTGGAACGCCACCGCGCTGCCCGTCGAAGCCGTGAGCCACCCCGAACTGTTCCGCCGCCGGGCCGCCCTGACCCCGCACGCCCTCGCCCTGGTCGCCGGGGAGGAGCGGCTCGACTACGCGACCCTCGACGCCCGCGCCGAACGGCTCGCCCGCCACCTGATCGCCCGCGGTGCCGGCCCCGAACGGCTGGTCGCGCTGCGGCTGCCGCGCACCGCCGACCTGGTGGTGGCCGTCCTCGCGGTCTGGAAGGCCGGCGCCGGCTACCTGCCGCTGGACCCGGCGCTGCCCGAGGAGCGCGTCCAGTACCTGCTGGAGGACGCCCGCCCGGCCCTGCTGCTGGACGAGGAGACCCTGCGCGCCCTGGCGGACACCGACCCCGGTGACACGGACACCGGCGACGACACCGGCGGCACCGGCCCGCTCGCCCCGCCGGACCTCTCGACCACCGCGTACGTGCTCTACACCTCCGGCTCCACCGGCCGCCCCAAGGGCGTCACCGTCCCGCACCGCGCCCTGGCCCACCTGCTCGCCGCCCACCGGGCCGGCTTCGTCGCCGACGCCGGCGGCGGGCCGCTGAACGTCGCGCTGACCGCCTCCCTCTCCTTCGACACCTCGCTGGAGGGCCTGCTGCTGCTGGCCGACGGCCACCCGCTGCACCTGGTCGACGAGACCACCCGGATGGACCCGGCCGCCCTGGTCGAGTACGTCGTGCGCCACCGGATCGACTTCCTCGACCTCACCCCCTCCTACCTGCGCCAACTGCTGCCCGCCGGGCTGCTCGACGACCCCCGCCACCGCCCCCGGGTGCTGATGCTCGGTGGCGAGGCGGTCGCCCCCCGGCTCTGGCGCGAACTCGCCGCCCGCCCCGGGACGGCCGCCTACAACTACTACGGCCCCACCGAGTGCACCGTCGACGCGCTCGCCTGCCGGATCGACGGCGGGGACAGGCCGCTGGTGGGCCGCCCGCTGCCCAACGTCCGCGCCTACGTCCTGGACGGGCGGCTCCGGCCGGTGCCGCCCGGGGTGAGCGGCGAACTCCACCTGGCCGGCGAGCAGGTCGCCCGCGGCTACGCCGGCCGCCCCGGCCTGACCGCCGCCCGCTTCACCGCCGACCCGTACGGGCCGCCCGGCAGCCGGATGTACCGCACCGGCGACCTCGCCCGCTGGACCGCCGACGGGCGCCTGGAGTACCTCGGGCGCGCCGACGACCAGGTCAAGGTGCGCGGCCACCGGATCGAACCCGGCGAGATCGAGGGCGCCCTGCTCGACCTGCCGGAGGTCGCCGCGGCCGCCGTGGTCGCCGTCCCCGACGCCCACGGACAGAACCGGCTGGCCGCCTACCTGGTGTTCGCCGACGGCGCCGCCCGCCCCTTCGCCGAACTGCGCGCCGCCCTGCGCCGGGTGCTGCCCGACCACCTGGTGCCGTCCTCCTTCACCGTGCTCGACGCGCTGCCGCTCGGCACCAGCGGCAAGCTCGACCGCCGCGCCCTGCCCGCCCCCGAAACCGAGGCCCGGGAAGGGGAGTTCGTCGCCCCGCGGACCCCGGAGGAGGAGACCCTCGCCGCCATCTGGGCCGAGGTGCTCGGCGTGCCCAGGGTCGGCGTCACCGACAACTTCTTCGAACTCGGCGGCGACTCGATCCTGAGCATCCAGGCCGTCTCCCGGGCCCGCGCCGAAGGCCTGCGGATCGGCTCCCAGGACGTCTTCCGCCACCAGACCGTCGCCGACCTGGCCGCCGCCGCCCGCACCGCCGGCGCCGGGGCCGCCGTCGAGCGGCACCGGGAGGAGGGGCCCGCCCCGCTCACCCCCGTCCAGGAGTGGTTCTTCGCCGCCCACGGGCCGCTGCGCCACTTCACCATGTCGATGCTGCTCGACCTGCCGCACGACCTGGACGAACCGGCCCTGGAACGGGCACTGACCGCCCTGGTGGCCGCCCACCCCGCGCTGCGCACCCGCTTCACCCGCACCGGGGCCGGCTGGCGCCAGGAACCGGTCGCCGACGCCGCACGGCCACTGACCGTCCTCGACCCGGGCGCGGACCGGACCGGAGCCGCCGAGACCGCCCGGCTGGAGGCCGCCGAGACCGCCCGCGCCCAACTGGACCCGGCCACCGGCGCCCTGCTGCGCGCCGTCCTGTTCCGCCCCGCCGACGGGGAGCGGCCCCAGCTCTTCCTGACCGCCCACCACCTCGCCGTGGACAGCGTCTCCTGGCGGGTGCTGCTCGCCGAGCTGCCCGAGGCCTACCGGCGGGCCGCCGCGGGCGCCACCCCCGAGCCCGCGCCCGAGCCCACCGCGTTCACCGACTGGGCCCACCGGCTCGCCGCACTCGTCCGGGCCGGCGGCCTGGACGCCGACCTGCCGTACTGGAGCGCCGAGACCGCCGCCCCCGCCGATCCGCTGCCCGTCGACCTGCCCGGCACCCCCACGGCCGGCTCGGTGCGCACCCTGCGCAGCCGGCTCGACCGGGCCACCACCGGGGCGCTGCTGCGCAAGGTCCCCGAGGTCTACCGCACCCAGGTCAACGACGTGCTGCTCAGCGCCCTGGGCCGGGCCCTCGCCGACTGGACCGGCACCGGACGGGTCACGGTCGCCCTGGAGGGCCACGGCCGCGAGGACCTCTTCGACGACCTCGACCTGTCCCGCACCGTCGGCTGGTTCACCACCCAGTACCCCGTCACCCTCGCCCCGGCCGGCCCCGCCGACGCCCCCGACTGGGCCGCCACCCTCAAGCAGGTCAAGGAGCGGCTGCGCGCCGTGCCCCGCCGCGGCCTGGGCTACGAGGCCCTCGCCCGGCTCGGCTCGCCCGCCGAGGGCGCCGGGGCCCTGCGGGACGTCCCGCTGCCGCAGGTCTGCTTCAACTACCACGGCCAGTGGACCGCCCCCGAGGTCGGCGACTTCGCCCCCGCCGGGCCGGCCCCCGGCCCGGACCTCGCCCCGGACGAGCGGCCGGCCCACCTGCTCGACGTCTCCGCCGTGGTCGCCGACGGCGAACTCGAACTCACCTGGCACTACAGCGACGTGGTCCACGAGGCCGACACCGTCCGGCGGCTGGCCGAGGCCGTGACCACCGCCCTGGGCGCCATCGTCGAGCACTGCGCGAGCCCCGGCGCCGGCGGCCGCACCCCCTCCGACTTCCCGCTCGCCGGGCTCGACCAGGAGACGCTGGACCGGCTGGTCGGCGACGGCCGGGACGTGACGGACCTGCTGCCGCTCACCCCGCTCCAGGAGGGCATGCTCTTCCACCGCCTGGTCGGCGGCGAGGACGACGTCTACCTGGACCAGGCCTCCCTGCTGCTGGAGGGCGTCGCCGACCCGCACGCCCTCGCCCTGGCCTGGCAGCGGGTCGCCGACCGCACGCCCGCGCTGCGCACCTCGGTGGTCTGGGAGGGCGTCCCCGCCCCGCTCCAGGTGGTGCGCCGGGGCGTCCGGCTGCCGGTGACCCACCTGGACCTGCGGGCCGCCGACCCGGCCGCGCGCGCCGAACGGCTGGCCCGGCTGCGCGCCGAGGACCTCGCCCTCGGCCTGGACATCGCCACCGCGCCGCTCACCCGGCTCACCCTGGTCCGGCTGCCCGAGGCCCGGGTCCAGCTGCTGTGGACCTCCCACCACCTGATCCTGGACGGCTGGAGCCTCGCCCAGGTGCTCACCGACGTGTTCGCCGAGTACGCGGCGCTCACCACCGGCGCGGCGCCCGCCCCGGCGGTGCGCCGGCCCTTCGCCGACTACGTCCACTGGCTCGCCGGGCAGGACACCGGGGCCGCCCGGTCCCACTGGCGGTCCGTCCTGGACGGCTTCGCCACCGCCACCCCGCTGCCCGCCGACCGGGTGCGGCACGAGGCCCACCGGGCCCGCTCGGCCGGCAGCCACAGCGCCGCCCTGTCCGAGGAGGTCTCCGAGCGGCTCGCCCGTACCGCCCGCCACGCCGGGCTGACCCTGGGCACCGTGGTCCAGGGCGCCTGGGCGCTGCTGCTCTCCCGCTACAGCGGCGAACCGGACGTGCTGTTCGGCACCACCGTCTCCGGCCGGCCCGAGGAACTGCCCGGCGTCGAGTCGATGATCGGCATGTTCATCAACACCCTGCCCACCCGGGTCCGGGTGGACGGCGCCCGCACCGCCGCCCACTGGCTGCGGGAACTCCAGGACGACCAGGCCGAGGCCCGCCGGCACTCGGCGGTCTCGCTCGCCGAACTCACCGGCTACAGCGACGTCCCGTCCGGCAGCGCGCTGTTCGACAGCATCGTCGCCTTCGAGAACTACCCCTTCGACGACGCCCGGGCCGCCGGCACCGGGGTGCGCCTGGCCGAGGTCTCCTCCCGGGACGCCACCAGCTTCCCGCTGGTGCTGCGCGCCTACCAGGGCGGGCAGGTCGGCTTCGACCTCGCCTACGACCCCGGCCTGTTCGACGCGGCGACCGTGCGCGCCCTCGCCGAGCGGCTCTGCCTGCTGCTCACCGAGCTGGCCGCCGGACTGGACCGCCCGCTGCGCGCGCTGGCCTGGACCACCGCCGAGGAGCGGCGCCGGCTGCTGGTCGACTGGAACGGCACCGCGCAGGGCCGGCCCGGGCGCAGCCTGGTCGAGCTCTTCGAGGAGCAGGCCGCCCGCACCCCGGACGCCGAGGCCGTCACCTGCGGCGAGGAACACCTCGACTACGCCGACCTGGACGCCCGGGCCGACCGGCTCGCCCACCGGCTGGCCGAGTTCGGCGCCGGCCCCGAGCGGTACGTCGCCCTCGCGCTGCCCCGCACCGCCGAGCTGGTGGTGGCCGTCCTCGCCGTCCTCAAGACCGGCGCGGCCTACCTGCCGCTCGACCCGGGCCTGCCCGCCGAACGCAGAGCCGAACTGCTGCGCGACGCCGCCCCGGTGGCCCTGGTGACCCTGGAGACCCCGGAGGCCCCGGACGGGCCGACCGGCGTCGACGTCCCCGTCCTCGCCCTGGCCGACCCCGGGGTGCGCGCCGACCTGGCCCGGCGCCCGGCCGGCCCGCTCGGCCCGCGAGGAGGCCCCGGCCACCGCCCGCTGCCCGACAGCCCCGCCTACGCCATCTTCACCTCCGGCTCCACCGGCCGCCCCAAGGGCGTCGTGGTGCCGCACGCCAACGTGGTGCGGCTCTTCGAGCGGACCCGGGAGCTGTTCGGCTTCGGCGCCGACGACGTCTGGACGCTCTTCCACTCCTACACCTTCGACTTCTCGGTCTGGGAGCTGTGGGGCCCGCTGCTGCACGGCGGCCGGCTCGTGGTGGTGCCCGAGGACACCGCCCGCTCCCCGGAGGACTTCCTGCGGCTGCTCGCCGAGGAACGGGTCACCGTCCTCAACCAGACCCCGTCCGCCTTCCACCAGCTGGGCCGCGCCGACGCCCGGCTCCCGGAGGTCTCCGCCCGGCTGGCGCTGCGCACGGTGGTCTTCGGCGGCGAGGCGCTGGACGTCACCCGGCTCGCCGACTGGTACCGGCGCCACCCCGAGGACGCGCCGCGGCTGGTGAACATGTACGGCATCACCGAGACCACCGTGCACGTCACCCACACCGCGCTGGACCGCGCCACCGCCACCGCCGGCGGCCCCGGCCCGATCGGCACCGGCATCGCCGACCTGCGGCTGTACGTGCTCGACGACGACCTGGCCCCGCTGCCCCCGGGCGCGGTCGGCGAACTGTACGTGGCGGGCGAGGGGTTGGCCCGCGGCTACCTCAACCGGCCCGGCCTGACCGCCACCCGCTTCCTCGCCGACCCGTTCGGCGCCCCCGGCACCCGGATGTACCGCACCGGCGACCGGGCCCGCCGGCAGGCCGACGGCACCCTGCGCTACCTGGGCCGCGCCGACCAGCAGGTCAAGATCCGCGGCTACCGGATCGAACCCGGCGAGATCGAGGCCGCCCTCCAGACCCACCCCGGCGTGGGCCTGGCCACCGTCGGCGTCCACGAGGACGCCGCCGGCACCCGCCGGCTGGTCGCACCACGACCCCGCAACAG
>NZ_JBSHBN010000071.1:0-42687 GCF_053612025.1 Kitasatospora sp. NPDC054768 | reverse complement strand
GGCGTGCGCCGGGCGCGTCGCTGCCGCCGGCGGCGGTGGGGGCGGCGGGCCCGGAGGCGACGGGCGGCGCGGCCCGACGGGTGGGCTCGGCACCCGGACCGTCGTTCGACCGGGGTCCGGCGCCGCCCTTCCCGTGGTCGCCCTTCCTCCCGTCGCGGCCGCCCTTCCCGTCGTGGTCCTCGTCCTCGCCATGCCCGGCACTGTGCCCACCCGGCGGCGGGGACGGCTGCGCGTACGCACCACCCGAGGTCAGGACCGTACCGACGACCAGCAGCGCCGCTCCGACCAGCCCCGCGGCCGTCCCCCCGCGACGGCGCGCCGCCCCTCCCCCTGCTCCCACCGACCGGCCCCTTTCCTGAGCACTCGCTCCCGTAGGAGACACTTGGATTCTGTCAGTCCCTACCTTGGAGGAACCGTTGGAGTTCGACGTCCTTATCGAAATCCCGAAGGGCTCTCGTAACAAGTACGAGGTCGACCACGAGACCGGCCGTCTGCGGCTCGACCGGATGCTCTTCACCTCGACCCGCTACCCGGCCGACTACGGCTACGTCGAGGGCACGCTCGGCGAGGACGGCGACCCGCTGGACGCCCTGGTCATCCTGGACGAGCCGACCTTCCCGGGCTGCCTGATCAAGTGCCGCGCCATCGGCATGTTCCACATGACCGACGAGGCCGGCGGCGACGACAAGCTGCTCTGCGTCCCGGCGACCGACCCGCGCTGGGAGCACCTGCGCGACATCCACCACGTGTCGGAGTTCGACCGCCTGGAGATCCAGCACTTCTTCGAGGTCTACAAGGACCTGGAGCCCGGCAAGTCCGTCGAGGGCGCCGACTGGGTCGGCCGCGCCGAGGCCGAGGCCGAGGTCACCGCTTCGATCAAGCGTCTGGCGGAGCAGGGCGGCCACTGAGCCGTCGTTCCGATCTCATTCGATCGAGAGCGGTTCGAGGCAGGTCGGGACAGCCCGGGGCCGGGGTTCGCGGATTTCTTCCGCGGGCCCCGGCCTCTGTCGTTCCCGGGGACGGGACGGTTTGCCGACACCCTGTCGGCATGATGTGAAGTTAGGTTAGGCTAACCAAAATATTCGGTCCGACTCCGAACGGCCGACCCGAACGGCCGACCCGAACCCTGGAGGCCGACGAGGTGGTCCGGACAGGCCGCGCGCCGTGGGCGGGCACTGCGGCGGCAGCCGAGGACGCGGCGGCCGTGGCCGAGGCGATGGCCGCCACCGAGCCCACCGCCTTCGCAGGGCAGCGAGGTGTACGGGCACCCCGTGGAGGTGCTGGCGCACCCGCGCACCGGGGTGCCGCCGGTGCTGCCGGAACGCGGCTGAACCGGGCCGGTCCTACCGGGCCGGGCCTGGTCGGGCTTCCGGGCCCGGTCAGTCCTCCAGCCGGAAGCCGACCTTGATGCACACCTGGTAGTGCTTGATCCGGCCCTCCTCCAGGTGGCCCCGGACCTGCGAGACCTCGAACCAGTCGAGGTTGCGCAGCGTCCGGGAGGCGCGCTCCACCCCGTTGCGGATCGCGGCGTCGACGCTCTCGGTCGAGGACCCGACGATCTCGGTCACCCGGTACACATGGTCGGTCATGGCGGACTCCTCAGCTGTGCGACGGCCCCCGGTCCACCGTGCACCGGCCCGGGCCCGCCCGCACCCGGACGAGCGGCCACCGACCACCGACCACCGACCACCGGCCGCCGACCGCCGACCGCCGACCGCCGACCGCCCGGAAACGTCCTAGAACGCCGCCCGCACCTCGCCGACCGGCACGCCGCCGCCGAGCAGCGGGGCGGCGCCGATCCGCTCGACGGTCCCGTCCGCCCCCGTCACCCCGAGCCGGCGCAGCGCCGCCGCCAGCACCGGGCCGCGGGCCCGCTCGCCGCCGTCCTCGATCTTGAAGGCCAGCGCCCGCCCGTCCGGCAGCGCGACCACCTGGACGGCCTCGGCGCCCATCTTGGACAGCGCTCCCGGCACCGCCCGCATCAGCCGGGTGTCGGCCCGGCGGGTGCCGGCCACGTACTCGGGGTGGGCGCGCATCGCGTCGGCGACGCGACGCGGCTCGGTGCCCTCGGCGGCCAGCACCAGGCCGCGGTAGCCGCGGGCCAGCCCGGTCAGCGACACGGCCAGCAGCGGCGCGCCGCAGCCGTCCACCCCGGCGTGCGCGGCGGTCTCGCCGGTGGCCTCCTCCAGGGCCTCACGGGCCAGCCGCTGGATCGGGTGGGCCGGGTCGAGGTAGCTCGCGGTGTCCCAGCCGTTGGCCGTGCAGGCGGCCAGCCAGCCGGCGTGCTTGCCGGAGCAGTCCATCAGGATCGGGGCGCGTCCGCCGCCGGCGGCGAGCAGCAGCTCCGCCTCGGTCTCGTCCAGCGGCAGGTCGGCCGGGGTACGCAGGGCCGACTCGTCGAGCCCGGCGGAGCCGAGGATACTCCGCACACCATCGAGGTGAAACGATTCTGCGGAGTGGCTGGAGGCCGCCAGCGCCAGCAGCTCGCCCTCGATCGCCAGCCCGGCCCGCAGCGTGGCCACCGCCTGGAACGGCTTGGCGGTCGACCGCGGGAAGACCGGGGCGTCCGGGTCGCCGAGCGCGAACTCGACCGAGCCGTCGGCCGCGAGCAGCACCAGGGAGCCGCGGTGGCGGCCCTCGACGAAACCGGAGCGCACGACCTCGGCGAGAACGGGCGTGGTGGCGGGCAGGGACATGGCGGGTGAGCCTTCCGGGGCGAGGGTGGGCCGGGCGGGAGCCGGGCCCACCGCCCGCGGCGACTCACCCGGTCAGAGCGGCCCCCCTGCGAGCAGGTCGTCGACCCGTGCTTCCCCATCACGGTACCTGCGGGTGATCTCGGCATTGCAACCGTCGGCCGTGCGCAGCAGCCGCTGGCGCCGTCCGGACACCTCCCGCTCGTGCGCCCGCAGCCGCTCCAGCGCGGCCAGCAGTTCCTCGGCCGGGTGCGCGGCCAGGTCGGCGAGCTGGACGTCGCCCATCAGGGCGTCCGCCTCCAGCCCGGACTCCCGGGTGCGCGGCGGGCCGAGGGTGACGTGCCGGGCCGAGCGCCGCACGGTGGAGGGCGCGTCGGTCAGGATGGCCGGCAGCCGGTCCAGCAGGTCGCCGGGGGCCGGCTCGGGGCCGGACGGGCCGGCGGTACGGACCGGGCCCGCGCCGGGCCGCCGGTCGAGCTCGGCGCGCAGGATGTCCATCCGCCCGTGCAGCAGCCGCCGCAGGTACGACAGGTCGGCCTCCTGCTCCAGGGTCTCCCGGCGCAGCACCCGCAGCTGCTCCAGGCCCAGTCGCTCCAGATCGGGTTCGTCCCCCGCGCCCGCCGCCGGGCCGTACGGGCCCCCGGGGGGCCGCACCACCGGCCCGGACCGGTCCCGCGCCGCGCTGCTCGCGTCCATCACCCAACCACCTGACGTCGTCCGATCCCGCCCGCTCGCGGCACCCCGTCCCTGCCGCCGGTCCGGCCCGTCCCCCGACGGGCCGCACGTCCCGTCCACCGGCACGCCCGGGAACCCCCGGAGGCTCCGGTCCCCGGCCGCGACCGCCCACCGGGGCGGCACCGCCAGACGCCTGACCTACCGGCTCGACCGCCAGGCCGAACCCGGCCCGGCGCGGCGGACCTCCTGGCGCCCCGGACCCTTCGTACGGTCCACCAGCGTGCCACCCCGCCCGGCGCACGCGCACCGCCCGTGCACCCGAACGGCCCCCTGGCGAACAGGGGTGGCTGATATGACCGGTCCTTTCCGCAGGAAGAGCAGCGCCCGATTCGGCGCAGGCGCGCACCCAGGGGCGCGCAGAGCTGCTTCACGCGCCCCTGGTGTGCGCCCTGGGGAGGCAGCCGGGGCGCACGGGAAGGGTGCGGCGCGGGCCCGGAGGCACGACGGGGGCGGTGGGGCGGTGGGGCGGTGGACGCACGGCGTCCGACGCGGCGGCAACGGGCGCACGGGCCGATGCGCGGGGAGGCCCCCACGGCTGCCGGGGCCCCCGGGGGCCGTACGGCGCTCCGGCACAATGGCGGCATGCGAGCAGTGGTGCAGCGAGTGACCGAGGCCCGGGTGACCGTGGCCGGTGAGACCGTCGGCGCGATCGAGGGACCGGGGCTCTGCGTCCTGGTCGGCGTCACCCACGACGACACCCCCGCGAAAGCCGCCCAGCTGGCCCGCAAGCTCTGGACGCTGCGACTGCTGCCCGCGAACGACGAGGGCGTCGAGCAGAGCTGCTCGGACCTCGGCGCCCCGCTGCTGGTGATCAGCCAGTTCACGCTCTACGGCGACGCCCGCAAGGGCCGCCGCCCCACCTGGAACGCCGCCGCCCCCGGCCCGGTCGCCGAACCGCTGGTGGACGAGGTGGTGGCGCAGCTGCGGGCGCTGGGCGCCAAGGTGGAGACGGGCCGGTTCGGCGCCGACATGCAGGTGGCGCTGGTGAACGACGGCCCGTTCACCGTCCTCGTCGAGGTCTGAGCGGCCCCTACTGCGGGACGATCACGTCCTGGGTGCCGGGCACCGTCCCGGCCAGCAGCACGGCGTCCACCGGGACGTTCCGCTTGACGATCGCCAGCGCGATCGGCCCCAGCTCGTGGTGCCGGGCCGAGGAGGTCACGAAGCCCAGCGCCCGCCCGTCCGGGTCGGTGGCCAGCCGCACCTCGGTGCCGTGCGGGGGCAGCGACTCCTCGGTGCCGTCCAGGTGCAGGAAGACCAGCCGGCGCGGCGGCCGGCCCAGGTTGTGCACCCGGGCGACGGTCTCCTGGCCGCGGTAGCAGCCCTTCTGCAGGTGGACGGCGGTGCGCAGCCAGTCCACCTCGTGCGGGATGGTCCGGTGGTCGGTCTCGAAGCCCAGCCGGGGCCGGTGGCCCTCGATCCGCAGCGCCTCGTACGCCCAGACCCCGGCCGCCGGGCCGTACCCGGCGGTGAGCCGCCCCAGCTCGCCGCGCGGCACGAACAGGTCACGCCCGTACGGGAGTTCGCGGACGGCGGCGGCGCCCTCCATGGAGGCGGTGGAGCCCGCCGGCAGGTGGACCACGGCGTACTCGGCGGTCGCGTCGGCGACCTCCACCCGGTAGAAGAACCGCATGCCGTCCAGGTAGGCGACCAGCGCCTCCTGGGTGCCCGGCTCGACGTGCGCCCAGGTGGTGGTGCCGTCGTCCACCAGGTAGAGCGCGTGCTCGACGTGCCCGTTCGGGGAGAGCACCAGCGCCTCGGCGGCCTGCTGCGGCGGCAGCTCGCTGACGTGCTGGGTGAGCAGCAGGTGCAGCCAGGAGAGCCGGTCCGGGCCGGTCACGGTGACCACGCCGCGGTGCGAGAGGTCGACGAAGCCGGCGCCCTGCGACAGGTTGCGTTGCTCGCGGAAGATGTCGCCGTAGTGGGCGGCGACACCCTCGTCGGCCCCCTCGGCGGGGACGGCTCCGGGCAGGGAAAGCAGCGGGCTCTTCACACCGGTCATACCGGCCAGCTTACGGCTGCTCCCCGGCGACCTTGGCGGTGCAGTCGGCGCAGCGGCCGAAGATGGCGAAGTGCTTGAGGTCGGTGTCGAAGCCGTGCCGCTCGCGCAGGCTGTCGATCAGCGGCTGGGCGATCTCGGTACTGGTCTCGGTGACCTGCTCGCAGTCCCGGCAGACCAGGTGCAGGTGGTGGTGGCGGCCGGCCAGGTGGTAGGTCGGGGCGCCGTGGCCGAGGTGGGCGTGCGACACCAGCCCCAGCTCCTCCAGCAGCTCCAGGGTCCGGTAGACGGTGGAGATGTTGACGCCGCTGGCGGTCCGGCGGACGTGGCAGAGGATGTCGTCGGGGGTGGCGTGGTCGAGTTCGTCGACGGCCTCCAGCACGAGCTGGCGCTGCGGGGTGAGCCGGTACCCGCGTTCGCGCAGGTCGGCCTTCCAGTCGCCGGAGAGCTGCCAGTCGGTGGTGCCGGTGTCCGCCACGGTACTCGTCCCTGCCAATGGTCGGGGGTCCTGGGGCAAGTGTAGGGACCGGCCGCGGGCCGGTCCCTACCTCGTGCACGGAAGTGCCGGTCGTGCGACCGGCCTGCGCCATCGGCCTACTTGAAGAACGCGATGCCGTCGTCCGGCAGGTCGTTGATGTCCTTGATCAGCTGGGCCGGGCTGAGCACCTTCTTCAGCTGCGCGGACATGTACGGGCGCAGCGGCACGTTCGGGGCGGCCTTCTCGCCGACCCAGAGCAGCTCGCCGTTGACGAAGCCGTACAGCCGCTTGCCGCCCGAGTACTCCGGGGAGCCCTCGATCCGGGCGACCGCGTCGGTGGAGACGTCGACCTGCGGCTTGCCGTCGGCCAGCTCGCCGTACCAGATCTCGACCGTGCCGTCGTCGCGCACGGAGGAGATCTCGATCCCCCGGGCGCCGCTGGTGCCGTCGTGGTTGCTGGTGATGCGCCAGAACGCGTGCTCGTTCTCCAGCGGACGGACCTTCTCGCCCTCCTCGTTCAGCACCCAGGTGCGGGAGCGGAACTCCAGGAAGGGGCGGCCGTCGTGGCGGATCACGATCTCCTGGCCGAAGTTGCACTTCTCCGCGCCCGGGCCCCCGTCACCCGGCAGAGGGGCATAGACGCCCGCGCCCTCCCAGGTGCCGAGGAGGAAGGCGAGCGGGACGACGTCCTTGTGGAGGTCGGAAGGGATCTCGATCATGTTCCTGGTCGCTGTTCTCGTCGGTGTGGGCCTGCCTCAACCGTACGGCAGGCTCAGCGCTGGCCCTGGTACAGCTTCATCACCGAGAAGATGGCGAACCAGGTGATCAGCACGGCCATGAGGGCCAGCAGACCGTCGAAGAAGATTTCCAGACCGGACACGGGTGGCTCCCAGGCGGCGACAGTGTGGTGGATTGTGCTCGGCTCACTCTATCCGCCGGGTTCCGGCCGGTCGCGGTGAGCCCCACCACGTCGCGGTTCGCGCCGCCTTCCCGCGGCTGCCCAAGCTTTGCCCAAGGGTTCCGGGATGCCGGACGGCGGGGGCGGCCCGACCTCTATGGTGGCGCCATGTCGAAGAAACTGGTCATCAAGGTCACCGCAGGGGCGGACGCGCCGGAGCGGTGCTCGCAGGCGTTCACGGTCGCGGCGGTGGCCGTCGCCAGCGGGATCGACGTCTCGCTCTGGCTGACCGGGGAGTCCTCCTGGTTCGCGCTGCCGGACCGGGCGGCGGAGTTCGAACTGCCGCACGCGGCACCGCTGCCGGACCTGCTGGAGTCGATCCTGGCGGCCGGCTCGGTGACGCTGTGCACCCAGTGCGCGGCCCGGCGCGGGATCGAGCAGAAGGACACCGTCGAGGGTGTCCGCATCGCGGGCGCCCAGGTCTTCGTCAGCGAGATCATGGCGGACGGCGTCCAGGCGCTCGTGTACTGACGCCTCCCCGGGCCCTACGGGTGCTCCTCGTGGTCGGGGCGGTCCCGGTCGTGGCCGGGCTCGTCCCACTTCGGGTCGTCCCAGCGCGGGTCGTCCCACCAGTCGTCGTCCGGGTCCCGCTTGTTGGCGAACACCGCGGCGGCGGGCGGGATGACCATCGCGACCACGCACATGCCGATCGCCGCGCCGACCGAGAAGAACCGCACCACGCCCCAGGCCATGACGAACAAACCCAGGCACACGCCCATCATGGCGAAGTAGTAGCGACGCCGCCGCCTTGCCTGCACCCCTCCACGGTACGACCGAGGGCCCCTGCACGGCAGGGGCCCTCGGGGTGATCCGGGAACGTCGCGGCTCCGGTCAGACCGCGATCGCGACCTCGACGGCGGTGCCCTGGGAGGCCACCACCTGGCGGTCCACGGTCTGGCCCGGCACCAGCGCGCGCAGGGTCCACTTGCCCGGGCGGGCGAAGAACCGGAACTGGCCGGTCGCCGAGGTGGGCACCTCGGCCGTGAACTCACCGCCCTCGTCCAGCAGCCGGACGTAGCCGTTGACCGGCTCACCGTCGCGGGTCACCGAACCCTGGATGATCGTCTCGTTCGCCACGTCAACTCCTGCCAGGTCCGGGCCGCCGGCCTTCGCACCGCACATGTCTGCCTACCTTCTGACTTACTGGCCTTCTGACTTACGGGTCGGGCCTGGGCTCAGTTGCCGAGCTCGATCGGCACGCCGACCAGGCTGCCGTACTCGGTCCACGAGCCGTCGTAGTTCTTGACGTTCTCCTGGCCGAGCAGCTCGTGCAGCACGAACCAGGTGAGCGCGGAGCGCTCGCCGATGCGGCAGTAGGCGATGGTGTCCTTGGCCAGGTCGATGCCCTCGGCCTCGTACAGCGCCTTGAGCTCGTCGTCGCTCTTGAAGGTGCCGTCGTCGTTGGCGTTCTTGGCCCACGGGATGTTGCGGGCGCTCGGCACGTGGCCAGGGCGCTGCGACTGCTCCTGCGGGAGGTGGGCCGGGGCCAGCAGCTTGCCGGAGAACTCGTCGGGCGAGCGGACGTCGACCAGGTTCAGGGTGCCGATGGCGGCGAGCACGTCGTCGCGGAAGGCGCGGATCGAGGAGTCGACGGCCTGCGCCGTGTACTCGGTGGCGGGGCGGGCCGGCACCTCGGCGACCAGGTCGCGGGAGTCCAGCTCCCACTTCTTGCGGCCGCCGTCCAGCAGGCGGACGTCGCCGTGGCCGTACAGCTTGAAGTACCAGTAGGCGTACGAGGCGAACCAGTTGTTGTTGCCGCCGTACAGGACGACGGTGTCGTCGTTGGCGATGCCCTTGGCGCTGAGCAGCGCCTCGAAGCCGGCCTGGTCGATGAAGTCGCGGCGGACCGGGTCCTGGAGGTCCTGCTTCCAGTCGATCCGGACGGCGTTGCGGATGTGGTTCTTGTCGTACGCGGAGGTGTCCTCGTCGACCTCGACGATCACGACCTTCGGGTCGTCCAGGCGGGCCTGGACCCAGTCGGCGTCGACCAGGACGTCGCTGCGGCTCATGGTGGGGTTCTCCATCCGAGGGCGGTTGTACGGAAGGTGCTGCTCAGGAGGGTGCTGCAGGGTGCCCGAGTGGGCGCGGTCCGAATTCCTGTCCGAATACCGGGACGAGGGGGCGGACCGGCGCGGCCGGGCAGTGAACTGCGGAGTACCTCGGCGACCGCCCGCTCACAGAGCCGGACGCGGTCACCGGAAAGATCGGCGGCGGGCTTCAACTGCCCAGCCGGAGCGCCGAATCAGCGCATTCGACACAGACAGGCGGACACGCGGCACAGGTCTACCGCCCGCCGCTTCGTGAGGTCCGTCTGTCGCTTCATGCCGACGATGCTAGGGACACCGGAGGCCCGCTGTCACCAGCGTATCGAATGGTGGGATCAAAACGACCGCATGATGGGATTTTGCCCACGACCGGCCCGCGGGAGCCCGTACCGAAGCCGTCCGAACGCATGCGCGGGGCGGAAACGGCACCGCTCCACGGTCCGCGCTGGACAGCGCGTCTCGCGGAGCGGAACGATTCGGCGGCCCGGGAACGAGACCGGGAACGGGAACGGGACTGAACCAGGACCGGGCCGGGGATCAGCCCAGCAGCTTGACGCCCTTGCCGTCGAAGGTCAGCTGGAGGCCCTCCGGCAACGGCGTCACCCCGCTGCCACCGTCCTTGTCGGCCAGCTTCAGCCCGGCCGGCAGCGAGTCCAGGGTGAAGCTCATCGGCTCCAGCTGCTGATTGGTGGCACCGGCCACCAACCCCGCCAGCGAGCTCAGCCGGAAGCCGTCCACCGTGACGGTGTTCCCCTTGTTGTGCACGGTGCCCTCGCCGATCGCGATCGGCCCCAGCGAGGCCTTGACCTTGCCCGGACCGGCGTAGGACAGCGTCAGCCGCGAGTTGCCGCCCACCGGCAGCTTGGCCCCGTGCAGCAGCTGGGAAGCCGGCGGCAGCAGCTGCGCGAGGTCCGGGTACGAGATCACCCCGCTGCCGGTGCCGCTGTCCACCGTGGCACTGCTCATCCTGTCGCTGACCTTGACGCCGGAGAGCTGCGCCTTGAACGAGTGCAGCGCCACCTGGTGACTGCCGTCCCCGACGGTCAGGCCGTCGGAGGAGATCCGGACGTCGTCCAGCTTCATCGACACCACCTGGGTGAGGAACGGGAAGCCCTCGATCGAGACGTCCGGGCGCTGGCTCATCCGGCCGCTCTTCACGATCCGGTCGGCGGCCTCGTCCTCGGCCACGCCCACCGCGATCCGGTCGGCCCCCAGCAGCAGGCCGGAGAGCACCGCCAGGCCGATCGTGGCCTTCAGCCATCCGCGCATCGTGTCCCCCGTCGTCGCCGCTCGCTGTGGTCGTTCGTCGCTGAAATCGTTCGCAGTGGGTCGTTCGCAGTGGGTCGTTCGTCGTTCCGCGGCGGACGCGGGACACGTCCGCCCTCGCACGACCGTACGACGTCCGGCTCCGGAACATGGTTCCGGAGCCGGAATCCGACCCAGCGCGCAGCGGACGGGAGGATCAGGCCAGCAGCTCGGTGGCGATCCAGATCAGCGGCGCGGCCACCGCCAACGGCAGCGCCACCCCCGCCGTCATGTGCACGAAGCGGGACGGGAAGTCGTACGCCGCGACCCGGCGGCCGACCAGCGCACCCAGCCCGGCCAGCGCACCCAGCGCCACCGGCGCCCCGACCAGCAGGCCCAGCACCACCGCCGCGGCCAGACCCAGCACCGGGCCCAGCTGCTTCGGTCCGGGCAACGGCGCCGCGGCCAGCAGGGTGGCCAGCGCCACCGCACCCACCGCGGCCGGCACCCAGTCGGCCAGCAGCAGCATGGTGCACAGCGCGGTCACCACGGTGGCCGAACCGAGCACGGTCAGCGCGTAGAACCGCTCCTTCGGGTCCGACGGACGGAACGTCTGCAGCACCAGGACGAGCAGGAAGAACCCGCCCAGGGTGCCCACCACCGCCGCCACGCCGCCGTCGGAGTCCGCCAGGAGCACCGCCACGTCCGCCGTCAAACCGGCCAGCGCGGCGAGCAGGATGCCCTGCCGGGCCGGCCACATGCCGTTCAGCCGGAACCAGCCGGCCGCCGTCAGCAGCTGGAGCAGCGCGACCACCAGGGCCAGCGCGACCTGCCCGAGCGCCGCACCGCCGGCCAGCAGCGCGGCCGCACCGGCGGTGATCAGGGCTGGCTGCAGGCCCGGGTCGATGATCGGCGAGCCGGTCCGGCCGCGCGGGCCCGCGGACGGCGCGGACGGCGGCGGAACGGCCGGGAACGGCGCCGCGGCGGGGACGCCCAGCGGGCCGGGGGCTCCGGCCGGACCCGGGACGCCGGGGGCGGTCGGGCGCTTGAGCGTCATGGTCGGCGGATCGAAGGCCTCCGCCGCCTGCGGCGCGGGAGCCGGCTGCGCCGCAGGGGCCGCGTGCCGGGCCCGCGGCCTCGACGGCTGCTGGAGCTGGAGCTGGATCGTCGGGTCCGGCTGGGGCTGCACCGGCTGCTCCGGCTGCTCCGACTGCCGACGCCGCTGCTGCCTCGACTGCGGCTGCGGCTGCGGCTGCTGGAACTGGTGGGGCTGGTGGGGCTGCGGCTGCTGGAACTGGTGGGGCTGGTGGGGCTGCGGCTGCGGCTGCTGGAACTGGTGGGGCTGCGGCTGCTGGTAAGGCTGCGGCTGGTGGGGCCGGGGCTGCGGCTGGAACTGCGGCTGGTGGGGCTGGTGCGACCGGGGCGGCGCGACCGGCAGCGAACCGGACACCACCACCGGCGGAAGCAGCGCCGTCACCTCGGCGTCGTCCACGGCCGGCACCGGCGGCATCAGGGTGGTCGCGGCCGCGTCGTCGAACGCGGGCACCGGCGGCATCACCGTGGTCGCCGCCGCGTCGTCCACCGGGAAACCGTACGGCGACGGGTGGCCCGGCTGCTGCGGCGGGACGTGCGACTGCTGCGGGTGCGGGTGCTGCTGTGGGTGCTGCTGCTGCGCCCGGGGCGGGTACGGCTGCTGCGGCCGGTGGGGCTGCTGCGGCCATCCGCCGTAGCCGCCGCGGTTCGGGTCGTTCGGGTTGTTCATGTCCGTCACGCCGCTCAGCCTCCCGCGAACGGGGGGAGGACCTCCACCGTCCCGCCCTCGGTCAGGGCGACGGTCGCGTGGTCGCGGCCGCCCACCTGGGCCCCGTCGACCAGGTACGAGCAGTGCCCGAGCAGCCGGACGAGCTTCGGCCGGTCGGCGTGCCGTTCCCTGGCCGCCGCCAGCGCCTCCGCCAGGGTCACCGCCTCGTACGGCTCCTCGGCCAGCCCGGCCTCGGACTTCGCCGCCGCCCAGTAGCGGATCGTCCCGCGCACCCGGGCGCCGCTCGCGGGCTCGGTGGTCACGCCCATCGGGCCACCCCTTCTCGTCGTCCTCGCCCGGTGCCGGTGTCCCGGTCCGGCTCGACACCTCAACGACCGCCCGACCACCCGAACGATGGACCCGAACAGCGCCTTCGATGTGCGTCCCATGATGGCGTGTCCGCCGCCACGAGCGGCAATCGCCCTGGCCGGGCCGACACGGAGAAACGCACCGGAGCGCCACCGAGGCGCACCGGACCGGCGCTCGAAGCTGTGTCCAGCCTCACCCGGCGCACGCCCGAATTGGGCGAACCGCCGGATTCCCGCACTCCCGGTGGAGGGGGCGGTCGGCTATCCTCGACCACCAAGAGGGATCCGGGCAGAGTCGCCCCCGGGTCCTTTTGTGCTTTCAGGACGCCAGTACGGACGTTCTTGCGATTCGTCGGCCCACCCCCGGCGCGCAGCAGGAACCGCCCCGCCTGACGCGGCACAACGACGTGCCCCGGCCGGCCGGGGCACCGCCACCGGCACCGGGCCGCCACCCGGCACCGGACCAGACCGGAGGGTTCGCGGTGATGAACAGGGCAGAAACGGTGCGCCAGGGATTGCGGGACCCCCGGCCGACCCGCCGTCGCGCCCTGCTCGCCGTCCGCTCCCCCGGTTCGCCGCGGCCGACCGTCGTCCTGCCCTCCCCCTCAGCACGTGCGCCATCCGGCTGTGGCGGCAGCCGTAACGCGACCGCGACGACCCGGAAAGGGGACCACCGGGCATGAGTTCTCTCCTCCTCCTCACCAATGCGCTGCAACCCTCCGCCGAGGTGCTGCCCGCCCTCGGCCTGCTGCTCCACAACGTCCGGGTGGCGCCCGCCGAGGGCGCGGCCCTGGTGGACACCCCCAGCGCGGACGTCATCCTGGTCGACGGCCGGCGTGACCTCCCGCAGATCCGCAGCCTCTGCCAGCTGCTGCGCTCCACCGGCATCGGCTGCCCGCTGATCCTGGTGGTGACCGAGGGCGGCCTGGCCGCCGTCACCGCCGAGTGGGGCATCGACGACGTCCTGCTGGACACCGCCGGCCCGGCCGAGGTCGAGGCCCGGCTGCGGCTCGCCCTCGGCCGCCTCCAGGTCGTCACCGACGACAGCCCGATGGAGATCCGCAACGGCGACCTCTCGGTCGACGAGGCCACCTACTCCGCCAAGCTCAAGGGCCGGGCGCTCGACCTCACCTTCAAGGAGTTCGAGCTGATCAAGTACCTCGCGCAGCACCCCGGCCGGGTCTTCACCCGGGCGCAGCTGCTCCAGGAGGTCTGGGGCTACGACTACTTCGGCGGCACCCGGACCGTGGACGTGCACGTCCGGCGGCTGCGCGCCAAGCTCGGCGTGGAGCACGAGCAGCTGATCGGCACCGTGCGCAACGTCGGCTACCGCTTCGTCGTCCCGGAGAAACCCGAGAAGGGCGAGCGGCCTGAGCTCGCCCAGCGCCCCGCCACCCCCCTGGACGCCTGAGCCGGGGCCCGCCCGGACACCGCTCCGGAGCCGGGCGGGCCGCGCCCCGCCCGGCTTGCCCGGTTCCTCCCGGAGGGGCCCGTCGGCCTGCCGAACAAGGCCCCGGACCCCACTGCCGCCCCGGAGGCCACACGCGTAGACTCCCCCCGTGGCCAAAGTGACGCGCGACGATGTAGCCCGGCTGGCTGGTACCTCGACCGCGGTCGTCAGCTACGTCATCAACAACGGGCCGCGCCCGGTCGCGCCCGCGACCCGGGAGAAGGTCCTCGCGGCGATCGAGCAGCTCGGCTACCGGCCGAACAGCGTCGCCCAGGCGATGGCCTCCCGCCGCACCAACCTGATCGGCATGGTCGTCCCGGACGCCCGCCAGCCCTTCTTCGCCGAGATGGCGCACGCCGTGGAACGGGCCGCCTCCGACCGCGGCAAGCTCGTGCTGATCGGCAACTCCGACTACGTGGACGACCGCGAGGTGCACTACGTCCGCGCGTTCCTCGGGATGCGCGTCTCCGGCCTGATCCTGGTCAGCCAGGGCCCCTCGCAGCGCGCCGCCGAGGAGTTCGCCGCGATGGAGGGCGCCAAGGTGGTGCTGCTGCACCGCCGGCCCGAGGCGATCGACGACGTCGCGGTGGTCACCGACGACGTGGCGGGCGCCGAGGCCGTGGTGCGCCACCTGCTGGAGGTGCACGGGCACCCGTACGTGGCCTGCTTCGGCGGCCCGGTCGAGTCCCCCGCCCCCGGCGACCCGGTCATCGACCACGTCGAGGGCTGGCAGCGCGCCATGGACGCGCACGGCATCCCCACCGAGCCCCACCTGATCGACGCGCCCTTCCACCGCTACGGCGCCTACGACGTCGCGCTCGGCCTGCTCCGCTCGCCGGACCGGCCGCGAGCGATCTTCTGCTCCACCGACGACCAGGCGATCGGCGTGCTGCGGGCCGCCCGCGAGGTCGGCCTGCGGGTCCCGGAGGACCTCGCGGTGGCCGGCTTCGACGACGTGCCGGAGGCCGCGCTCGCCGACCCGCCGCTGACCACCGTCGCCTCCGACCGCGACGCGATGGCCCGGGCCGCCGTGGACCTGGTGCTGGACGACTCGCTGATGGTGCCCGGCTCGGACACCGAGCGGGTCCGCACCTTCCCGTCCCGGCTGGTCATCCGCCGCTCCTGCGGCTGCGGCGACTCCGCCCCGGACCGATCCGTACCGGAGTAGCCGGTTCCGCTCGGCAGGCCGCCTGACCAGGCTTTATGAGAACCCAACGGGCTTCTCTCCCCGTTCTGAGCCGGTTCTCATGCACTCCTCATGCAGCGGGACGAGCTTGGTCGGCATGAGCGAACAGCAGCGGTACCCCGGCGAGCAGTACGGCCCGTACGAGCCCCACGCGTCCCACCCGCAGCACGAGCAGTACGACCAGTACGAGCAGTACGGCCCGTACGGCCAGTACGAGCAGCAGGGCCCGGACCGGGCCCCGGAGCCCCGGGTGATCGAGGGCACCGTGCTCGGCGCCGGCCGGACCGCCGACGCCCACGGCACCACCGGCCCGGCCGGGTACGGCTACCGCGAGGACCACTCCGGCGGCGTCTTCGACGGCCCGCCGCCGCCCCCGCCGACCCCGCCCGAGCCGCCCACGATCCTCGGGCCGGGCTCCCCCGAGGGCCCCGGCGACCACGGCAACCGGGCCCGGCGCGGACTGCTGCGCGGGCGGCTCGCCCTGGTCACCGCCGTCGCCGCGATCGCCGCCGTCCTCGGCGGGGTCACCGGCGGCCTGGTCGCCGCCGACCGGCAGGGCGCCGACAACCGCGTCGGCACCATCGCCAGCCCGGTCTCCGCCCGCTCCGACGGCAGCGCCGACGTGGCCGCCATCGCCGCCGCCGTCTCGCCCAGCACCGTCCAGATCACCGTCAAGAACGGCAACGGCACCGCCACCGGCACCGGCGTCGTCCTCAACACCGACGGCCGGATCCTCACCAACTACCACGTGATCGACACCGCGACCGCCGGCGGCCGGATCACCGTCACCTTCAAGGACGGCTCCACCGCCCAGGCCAGCGTCACCGGCACCGACAAGGCCCTCGACGTCGCCGTGATCACCGCGACCGGCGCCAAGAACCTCACCCCCGCCGTCCTCGGCGACTCCTCCGCCGTGGCCGTCGGCGACCCGGTCGTCGCCATCGGCAACCCCGACGGACTCACCGGCACCGTCACCTCCGGCATCATCAGCGCCGAGAACCGCGACGTCACCGTCCAGCTCGACGAGGGCAGCACCAGCAACAACGGCGGCTTCGGCCTCCCCTTCCTCCCCGGCGTCCCCGGCCTGCGCGGCACCACCCCGCAGCCCACCGGCGGCAGCAGCACCACCTACAAGGCCTTCCAGACCGACGCCGCGCTCAACCCCGGAAACTCCGGCGGCCCGCTGATCAACGCCAGCGGCCAGGTCATCGCCGTCAACTCGGCGATGTACGCGCCCGGCGGCTCCGGCTCCTCCGGCGGCGGCTCGGCCGGCAGCGTCGGCCTCGGCTTCGCCATCCCGATCAACGACATCAAGCAGGTCCTGCCGAAACTCGAAGCCGGCCAGAACCTGTGAGCCACACTCGCTGAGACGGACAATTGCTCCCAGCAGGCCCTCCACCCGACGAGAAAGGGCACCCGCCCATGACCCCGTCCGCCGACGACCGCACCACCGCCGAGGCCGGCCACCCCTCCGCCCGGCTCCTCGTGGTCGACGACGAACCCGCCCTCCGGGACGCCCTGGAGAGCAGCCTCGCCTTCGAGGGGTACGAGGTCGCCACCGCCACCGACGGCTACGAGGCCCTGGAATCCGTCGAACGCGACCGGCCCGACCTCGTCCTGCTGGACATCATGATGCCCCGGATGGACGGCCTCACCGCCGTCCGCCGGATGCGTTCGCGCGGCGACACCGTCCCGGTCCTGATGCTGACCGCCCGCGACGCCGTCGGCGACCGTGTCACCGGCCTCGACGTCGGCGCCGACGACTACCTCGCCAAGCCCTTCGAACTCGACGAACTGCTCGCCCGCGTCCGCGCCCTGCTGCGCCGCAACGCCCTCGCCGCCGAGGCCGCCGCCCGCGCCGCCGTCGAGGACGAGAGCGAGGTGCTCTCCTTCGCCGACCTGCGGATGAACACCGCCACCCGCGAGGTCACCCGGGCCGGCAAGCCGATCGAGCTCACCCGCACCGAGTTCATGCTGCTGGAGATGTTCCTCGCCCACCCCCGCCAGGTCCTCACCCGCGAACAGATCCTCAAGGCGGTCTGGGGCTTCGACTTCGAGCCCTCCTCCAACTCCCTGGACGTGTACGTGATGTACCTGCGCCGCAAGACCGAGCAGGGCGGCATGCCCCGCCTGATCCAGACCGTACGCGGCGTCGGCTACGCCCTGCGCCAGGCCGCCGGCACGAGCGCGTGAACAACGTTCCGCCCCCTCCGCTGACCCCTCCGCAGGCCCGGCCCCGCACGCCCGACCGCCGACAGCGCCTCCTCCACTGGTTCCGCTCCCGCTCCCTGCGCAGCCGCCTCATCTTCCTGAGCGCGGCGGCGGTGGCGGTGGCGATCGCGCTGTCGGCACTGGCGTGCTGGTTCATCGTGGAGAAGCAGCTGTACGGGCAGGTGCGGGCCGACCTGGCGAGCGCGACGCTGCCGCCGGGGCCCCGAGTGCCCCTGATCTGCTACCCGACCCCGGAACAGGCCCTGGCGAACCAGCCGACGGGCCTCACCTCGGAGAACGGCAGCGCGGTGGCCCGGGACACCCAGTTCGTGACGGCCAACCTGACGGCCGTCTGCCTGCCACCGAACGCGACCAAGGCGATCGTGGTCCAGCCCGGTGACGCAGCCGGGTACAGGCTCAAGAACGGCCAGTCGATCATCCGAGACGGCCGTTTCACCGACGGGACTCCGGCAGTCGTCCGGATCTCGCTGACCCGCTCCGCGACAGCGGGGCCGGTCCTGCTGATGGTGGCCACCTCCACCCAACCCGTCGAGGACTCCCTCCAGGGCCTCGCCATCCTCCTCGCCTCGGTCTCCGTCGGCGGCATCCTGCTCGCCGCGGTCGCCGGCCGCCTGGTCGCCCGCTCCGCCCTGAAGCCCGTCGACCAGCTCACCGACGCCGTCGAGCACATCGCCCGGACCGAGGAGGTCGGCACCACCATCCCGGTCCACGGGGACGACGAGATCGCCCGGCTCTCCACCTCCTTCAACTCGATGAGCACCGCCCTCGCCAACTCCCGCGAGCGGCAGACCCGGCTGATAGCCGACGCCGGGCACGAGCTCCGCACCCCGCTGACCTCCCTGCGCACCAACGTCGACCTGCTGATCCGCAGCAACGACACCGGCCGCCCGCTGCCCGCCGCGACCAAGACCAAGCTGCTCGGCAACATGAAGTCGCAGATGCAGGAGCTCACCCTGCTGATCGGCGACCTGCTCCAGCTCTCCCGCCCGGACACCCCGAAGAGCGGCCCGGCCCTCACCGTGGTCGCCCTGCACGAGATCGCCGGACGGGCCGTCGAGCGGGCCGAGCTGCGCGGCCCGGGGCTGGTGTTCGAGACCGACACCGAGCCCTGGTACGTGCACGGCGACGCGGCCGGGCTGGAACGCGCGGTGATCAACCTGCTGGACAACGCGGTCAAGTACAGCCCGCCCGGCGGCACCATCGAGGTCCGGCTGCACCAGGGCGTGCTGACCGTCCGCGACCACGGCCCCGGGATCCCTCCGGACGAGCTCCAGTACGTCTTCGACCGGTTCTGGCGCTCGCCCTCCTCGCGCCAGCTGCCCGGCTCCGGCCTCGGGCTGTCGATCGTCGCGCAGAGCGTCCGGGAGGCGGGCGGCGAGGTCAGCCTCGGTCCGGCGGCCGACGGCGGCCCGGGCGCGCTGGCCACCGTCCGGCTGCCCGGCGGACCCGCCCCTCCCGGGCCGGCTCACGGTCAGTCGATGTCGCTGCCCGGGCCGATGATCTTGATCCGGTCCTGCGCCGGGGCCTGGAGCGGCGAGGCCGCCGAGCTGTGGGCGCTCAGGTAGGTCGCGAAGACGTCCAGGTCCGAGGCGCCGACCAGCTTGTCGGTGCCGGCCGCGAAGGCCGGGAAGCCGTCGCCGCCGCCGGCCAGGAACTCGTTGGCCGCGACCCGGTAGGTGGCGGCCGGGTCGACCGGGGCGCCGTTCAGCCGGACCGAGTCCAGGACCACCCGGTCCGCGCCGGTCTTGCGCATGTCCAGGGTGTAGTGCAGGTTCGAGGACACCTGGAGGACCTTCGGCGCGGCGGCGTTGGAGCCGCTCACCTGCTGCTGGAGCAGCTGGATCAGCTGGGCGCCGGTCAGCGTCTTGACCTGCATCATGTTGGTGAACGGCTGGACGGTGAACGCCTCGCCGTAGGTCACCACGCCGTCGCCCTCGCCGCCGGAGGCCTTGTGGACCAGGTCGGAGCGGATGCCGCCGGGGTTCATGAAGGCGACCTGCGCGCCGCCCTTGTCGGCCGGGGCGAGCCCGGCGAGCTGCGCGTCGGCGATCACGTCACCGAGCGGCTTCTCCAGGTCGCTGTTGCCGCGGCCGTTGATGTCCGAGGCGATGTAGCCGATCGGACGGTTGGCGATCGGGGCGGCCAGCTTGGAGTAGCGGTCGACCAGCGCCGTCATGTCGGGCGCCTTCTCGACCGTACGGCGCACCACGTGGTTCTCGGCCTTGACCGAGGGGCGCACGATCTCGCCGGTGGTCTTGTCCAGCTTCATGTCGATCTCGGTGAAGAGCCGGCCGAAGGAGGCGGCACTGGTCACCGAACGCGGGACGCCGTTGGGGTCGGGGATGCTGCAGGCGTACGCGTTGTGGGTGTGGCCGGTGACGATGGCGCCGACCGCCGGGTCGATCTTCTTGGCGATGTCGACGATCGGGCCGGAGATGCCCTGGCCGGCCGCGCCGCAGTCGTAGTTGTAGACGCTGCTGGCCGGGTACCCGCCCTCGTGGATCAGCGCGACGATCGAGTTGACGCCCTTGGCCTTGAGCTCGGCGGCGTACTTGTTGATCGTGGTGACCTCGTTGGCGAACTTCAGGCCCTTGACGCCCTCGGCGGTCACGATGTTCGGCGTGCCCTCCAGGGTGACGCCGATGAAGCCGACCTTCACGCCCTGGGACTTGGTGATCCAGTACGGGGCCAGCAGCGGCTTGCCGGTCTTCTCGTCGGTGACGTTGGCCGACAGGTAGTTGAAGTTGGCGCCCTTGAAGGTGCGGCCGGGCTCGTAGCAGCCGTCGGTCGGGTGGCAGCCGCCGTCCTGCATGCGGCGCAGCTCCTGCGCGCCCTCGTCGAACTCGTGGTTGCCCACGGAGGTGACGTCCAGGCCGAGCTTGTCCATCGCCTCGATGGTCGGCTCGTCGTGGAAGAGCGCCGAGGTGAGCGGGCTGGCGCCGATGATGTCGCCGGCCGCGACGGTGATCGAGTCGTCGGCCGGGATGCGCGCCTTGCGCAGCTCGGTGGCCAGGTACTCGATGCCGCCGGCCGGGGTGGCGACCTCCTTGCCGGTGGCCGGGTCGATCTCCTTGATCGTGCCGGACGAACCGGCCGGGGGCTCCAGGTTGCCGTGGAAGTCGTTGATCGCCAGCAGCTGGAGGTTGACGGTCTTGTGGCGCTTGGCGTTGGCGTCGGCGGCCTGGGCGGCCGTCGGCACGACCACCGTGCCGAACAGACCTGCGGCGGCGACGACGGCGAGCGCCGTCCGTCGGGATCTGACGGTGAGCATGAAGGGTTCCCCTGCACCTTGGAAGGAGCACCGGCTGTGGACAGCATCGGCGTTCGAACATGTGTTGCGACTGCGAAGCCTAGGGTCAACGCGCGTAGCTGTCAGGACGTCGAACGTAACGAGAGGATTACCTACTGACGAACCGTCGCCGTCCGCCGGATGCGGAGAGCGTGCGGAAGAGCCCCGACGACCCCGTTCAGACGCCCGGTTCGGAAGCCAACTGCCTTTCCGCACGCACCCGTTCGGCCACCGCGTCCTCGGTCATCGCGCGGTCGGTGTAGACCAGCGGGCGCTCGGCCTCGGTGATGATGTGCTTGACCACCTGGACGTTGCCGTTGACGTCCCAGACCGCGATGCCCGGCGACAGGGTGGGGATGATCTCCACCGCCCAGCGCGGCAGGCCCAGCACCCGGCCGGTGGCCCGCGCCTCCTCGGCCTTCTGCATGTAGATCGTCCGGGTGGAGGCCATCTTCAGGATCGCCGAGGCCTCCTTCGCGGCCGCGCCGTCCACCACGTCGGACAGGTGGTGCACCACCGCCACGAAGGACAGGCCGAGCCGGCGGCCGAACTTCAGCAGCCGCTGGAACAGCTGGGCCACGAACGGGCTGTTGATGATGTGCCAGGCCTCCTCGACCAGGAAGATGCGCTTCTTCCGGTCCGGCCGGATCCAGGTGTGCTCCAGCCACACCCCGACGATCGCCATCAGGATCGGCATCGCGATCGAGTTGCGGTCGATGTGCGAGAGGTCGAAGACGATCAGCGGCGCATCCAGGTCGATGCCGTCGGTGGTCGACCCGTCGAACATGCCGCGCAGGTCACCGTCGACCAGCCGGTCCAGCACCAGCGCCACGTCCAGGCCCCAGGACTGCACCTCGTCCACCGCCACGCCCAGCGACTCCACCGAGGACAGCTCGGGGCTGCGCAGGGTGTCGATGATGTCGTTCAGCACCGGCTGGCGGTCCTGCACCGAGGCCACCACATGGGCGTGCGCGGCCTTCAGCGCGAAGCCGGCCCGCTCCTCCAGCCCGCGCCCCATCGCCACCTCGACGATGGTGCGCAGCAGCGACAGCTGGCCGGTCTGGGTGATCGCCGGGTCCAGCGGGTTGAGCTTCACCCCGCCGTCCCGGGCCGCCATCGGGTCCAGCCGGACCGGCTTTATGCCCAGCGCGTTGGCGATCAGGTTCCACTCGCCCACGCCGTCCTCGCCCTGCGCGTCCAGCACCACGACCTGGCGGTCACGGAACCTCAGCTGCCGCAGCACGTACGTCTTCTCCAGCGCCGACTTGCCGTTGCCGGACTCCCCGAGCACCAGCCAGTGCGGGGCGGGAAGCTGCTGCCCGTACAGCTGGAAGGGGTCGTACACGTACCCCTTGCCGCTGTACACCTCGCGGCCGATGATCACACCCGAGTCCCCCAGCCCCGGGGCGGCGGTGGGCAGGTAGACGGCCTGCGCCTGGCCGGTGGAGGTGCGCACCGGCAGGCGGGTGGTCTCCACCTTGCCGAACATCAGGCTGGTGAACGCATCGGTGAGGTTGCCGAGCGCCATGGGCGGTCTCCTGACGGGTCAGCGGTGGACGGACGTGCGGGTGCGCGGGTGCGCGGGTGCGCGGGTGCGCGGGTGCGCGGGTCGGCCGGGGCGCTCAGCGGCGGATGCCGGTGGCGAACGGAAGGGTGTTGACGAAGGCCCGGTGGTGCTCGCGGTCGCACCACTCCAGCTTGAGGTAGCTCTTGCCGGCCGAGGCCCGGATGGTCCGCTTGTCGCGGGCCAGCGCGTCGGGGTTGCGCGAGGAGACCGTGATGTAGCCGACCAGGTTCACCCCGGCCGCGCCGGAGGCCAGGTCGTCACCGCGCTGGTCCACCCGGCCGGTGTGGGCCAGGTCGCGCGGGTCCACCGTGCGGTTCATCTTGGCCGCACGGCTGGCCTCGGCCTCGTCGTTGGTCTTCTCGGTCAGCATCCGCTCGATCGCGACATCGGTGGGCTCCAGGTCCATCGTCACCGCCACCGTCCGGATCACGTCCGGGGTGTGCACCAGCAGCGGCGCCAGGAAGTTGACGCCCACCGGGGTGAGCGGCCACTCCTTGATCCACGCGGTGGCGTGGCACCACGGCTCCCGGGTCGCCGACTCCCGGGTCTTCGCCTGCAGGTACTGCGGCTGGGTCGCGTCCAGCTCGGCCGGCCAGGCGTTGCGCCGGGACATCGCCTGGATGTGGTCGATCGGGTGGTCCGGGTCGTACATCGAGTGCAGCAGCGAGGACAGCCGGGCCTGGCCCAGCGGCTGGCGCACCCGGATGTCCGCCTCGGCCAGCCGGGCGCAGATGTCCGTCAGCTCGCGCGCCATCACGGCCGCCAGCCCCTCGTCGTCCCGCGCCCGCCGCCCGGTGGCCGTCCGGCCCATCGCGTGCGCCTCGGCCGCCAGGTCACGGGTGTAGTGCATGCAGGCCACCAGGTACGCCCGGTGCTGCTCCGAAGAGGTCGACACCATCGACTGGAGCTGGTCGTACGAGTCCTGCAGCCAGCGCGGCGAGGACGAGTCACCGCGCCGCTCGACGTCCTTGGCGTGCGCGTCCGGGTCCGCCGGCAGGGTACGGGCCAGGATCTGCAACCGGGTCACGAAACCATCCCCGTTGGCGACGTGCTTCAGCAGCGTCCCGAACCGGTCGACCAGGGCCTCCTGGTCCTCCGAGTCGCGCAGACCGACGCCCGGACCCTCGATCTCGATCGCGGCCGTCACCGTACGCCGCTCCAGGTGCATCAGCACCCCGACCTCGTCCGGCCCGAACGGCGCCGCCAGCCAGCGCAGCCGCCCCACCCCGGGCGGCGGGCCCACCTCCACCTCCCGGCCGTCCAGCCGGGTGCCGGCGTCCATCACGTCCGAACGCCACACCGCCCGACCGCTGCGGACCGTCCGACGGTAGGTGCGGTTGATCTCCACCCACTTGTAGAACGTCCGCTTGCGGTACGGCACGTACACCGCCGCGATGGCGAGCGCCGGCAGACCGACCAGACCACCGATCCGCAGCGGCAGGACCGGCATCAGCAGGCCCCAGAGCATGCCGAGGAAGGCCCCGAAGATGATCAGCACGATCTCGCCGGACTCCCGGTTCCGGCCGATCGGCGCGTTCGGGCGGGCCTTGCCGATCAGGTAGGTGCGGCGCTGGTGCACGTACGGCTGGGCGTACTGGGCACCGTACTGGCCGAGCGGTTCACTGCTCACTTACCCGTCACCCTCCCTTCGCTGGATTGCTGTCGCGGATCGGAACCGGGGCCTGCGGCGGCCCGCCCTGCGGCGGCGGGGACGGTGTCCGGCCCGCGTGGGCGGCGATGCCCGGCGCGACCGAACCGCCGCCCGCACCCCCGCCACCCGTGCCGGCCCCCTGCGGACCGCGGTCGCCGTGGGTGGTGATGCCCTGCTTCATCAGGTTCGCGGTGCCGTTGATCATCGCCGAACCGGCCTGCACGGCGTTGGCCCGGGCCCCGCGCATGTTCAGCAGCTCGTCGCCGAAACCCGGCACGAAGCGGTACACCGCGGCACTCGCGAAGATCGACAGGAACAGGATCGCCAACCCGGACAGCACCCGGGCGAAATCGTCGTCGGCCCCGGACCCCGTCGCCACCGCCCCCGCCAGGCCCAGGATGACCACGATGATCGGCTTCGCCAGATCCACCGCCAGCATCACGCCCGCCCAGCGCCGCACGTGCTTCCACAGCTGCCGGTCCACCAGCCCCGCGTACACCGCCGTCCCCAGCAGCGCGCCGACGTACAGCATCGCCGCCCGGATCAGCAGCTCGATCCAGAGCACCGCCGCCGCCAGCACCGCGACCAGCGACACGATCACCAGGATCAGCGGACCGCCGCCCACGTCACCCTTCTCCAGCGTGTCGGCGAACCCACCCAGGTACGACCCGGTGTCCGTCTTCGTCCCGACCGCTATCGCCTTGGTCAGCCCGTCCGTCACGCTCACCACGGTGAACAGGATCAACGGCGTGAACGCGGACGCCACCACCGTCAGCCACAGGAAGCCGATCGCCTCCGAGAACGCCGTCGTCAACGGCGCCCCCCGCACCGCCCGCTTCGCCACCGCCAGCAGCCACAGCACCAGCGTGATCACCGTCGACACGGCGAACACCACGGCGTACTGCTGCAGGAACGACACATTGGTGAAGTCCACCTGCGTCGTCCCGTCGATCGCCCCCGACAACTTCCGCACCACCCACGCCGCGGCCTGCGCACAGCTCTTGGCCAACGACCCGAGGGGGTCGGTCACGGCCCCGACGGTGCCGCTCCCGGGGAGGGAGCCATTGCCGGGCGGAGCACAGTAGACGTCATTGCCGGGAAGCGGGACACCGGGGCAACTCGTATTGGTCGCACCGGAGCTCGGTGTGGGCGAAGGGTCCGCCAACGCACGATGGGCAGTTGCCACAACCGAGAGTACGCCGAACAGCGCGACCCCCGTCACCCGGCCCATGGTCCGCCGGACGACACCCGGGCTACCATCAACGGGCATAGTGGAAGCCTCCGAACTGCTCGACGGCACCAGTGATCTCCTCGGCGGTCGCGGCTTGCTGGTCCGGCGGGATCGGGGCCGGTCCAGCCACACGGCTGTAGTCGCTGAGCTTCCAGTCCGACCCGGTCCACCTCAGACTGAGAGTGAGCGTGAACCACTCCTCGGAGACCGGTTTCGTGGAGCGCTCACCAGCCAGTCCGAACAGGCCCGTGCACCAGACGTCGACCTTGACACTGTCAGCGGTATAGCCACTGCTCTTGGCCCCCACCGGGATCGTCCGGCTGACGAAGGTCAGACCCTTCGGCGGACGCCCTTGAGTATCGACCCCGAACCTGGCTGCGGTCTCTGGCGAGAAGCCCTGGTCCAGCCGGCTCTGGAGCCCGGCCAGGGCGCCCGGGTCGGCGATGGTGGCGACGATGCCGTGCCGGCTGTCAGTGCGGAACATGTCCGCGGAGCCGATCGCCACCGCGTAGTTGGTGGCGGCCGACTGGGCGCCCGGTTCGGTGTGCGGGTAGCCGGTCGGGATGCCGTTGACGGTGGTGCCGACGGGCTGGTCGCCGCTGGGGGCGGGGCCGGCGCCGGTGCCGGATCCGGCGCGGTCGGCGGAGGAGCCGTCGCTGCCGGTACTGGTGCCGGGTGCGACGCGGTTGGCGACGGCGATGGCCACCACGAGCAGGGTGACGACGGCCAGGACGGCCAGCAGGGCGCGCAGCGGGCGGGTCTGACGGTGGTTCGACGGGGGGGAGGACTGTTCGCCGACCGGCAGGCGCGTACGGGTGCGCGGCTGGTCGTCGGACAACGGCACGGCGGCCCTCCTGGTGCGGGGAGCCGGGGCGGCTCCGGGGGCCCTCCGTCCGGGGGCGGGCGCGGACGGGGGGTGGGAACGGGGGTGGGAACGGGGGTGGATTCCTGGCGGGTCGGCTGTCGGAGGGGGTCCGGGCGGGGACCCGGTCTCAGGCAGGTCGGACTACTGCTGTCCGATCGTCAGATCGCCATGCCGTAGACAATGGTGAACAGGGTGCCCAGTGATCCGATGATGAACACGCCGGTCAGTCCGGCGACGATCAGTCCCTTGCCCTGTTCGGCGCCGAAGCTGTCGCGCATCGCGGTCGCACCGATCCGCTGCTTGGCCGCGCCCCAGACCGCGATGCCGAGGCAGAGGAGGATGGCGACGGCCATGATGACCTCGACCATCACCCGTGCCTCCGACCCGAGGGTCGCGAACGGCCCCCAGTCCGGGGCGATTCCGCCGATGATGGTGTCGATGTTCGGCTTCTTGGGGGGGTCCTCGGCCAGGTGGCCGACCGCATTGGTGTGCACGCTGCTCAGGTTCATTTCCATCTCACCGCCCGATCAGGCAAATTCAAGGGCCCGGACCCGGCCCGCGCGAAGGGTCGGTACCTATTCTTGGCCAGATCTGATGTCGACTTGGCTACTTCTCGCGAATCGGTCGTGAGGCATCGGACACGTACGCGAGGATGTACACCGTACGAAGGATAGCGCTCACTGTTCGTATCTCTGATGATTGCGGTGAGCAACGCCTTCCGGGACACTTCGACTGACGATTCGTCGGGATGGTGCTGATGGTACTCCGGAAGGCCGGTACGGCCGCCGCCGCTGCGGGAGTTGTTGCGTTCGGGTTCATCGGGCTGGTGACGATGGGGACTTATGCGGCAAGTGGGACGCCGCAACAGGCGGCGAATCGTTCCGCCCTCTCCCCCGGAACGGTCCCCGCGGCCTACCAGGATCCGATCCAGAAGTGGGGCGCGCTCTGCGCGGAGATCTCCCCGCCGATGCTCGCGGCGCAGCTGTACCAGGAGAGCGGTTTCGACCCCAGGGCGCGCTCCGGGGTCGGGGCGCAGGGCATGGCGCAGTTCATGCCGGGCACCTGGTCCGAGTACGCCACCGACGGCAGCGGGGACGGCAGGGCGGACGTCTGGGACCCGCTGGACGCGATCGCCTCGGCGGCGACCTACGACTGCGCGATCGCCAAGCGGGTCGCGAAGGTCCCGGGCGACCCCCAGGCCAACCTGCTGGCGGCCTACAACGCCGGCGAGGGCGCGGTGGAGAAGTACAACGGGGTGCCGCCGTACAGGGAGACCCAGGGCTACGTGCGGAACATCCAGGCGATGGCCCGCAGCTTCACGGCGCCCGCCTCGCCGACCGCGCCGCTGGAGGTGTCCCCGCAGTCGTCGGCCGCGATCTACTTCGCGCAGACCAAGCTCGGCACCCCGTACCTGTGGGGCGGTGAGGGCCTGCCCTCGCAGAGCGGGCGGTTCGACTGTTCGGGCCTGACCCAGGCCGCGTTCGCCAGTGTGGGCATCACCCTGCCCCGGGTGGCCAACGACCAGTGGTACGCCGGGCCGCACCCGTCGCGCGATCAGCTGCGGCCGGGCGACCTGGTGTTCTGGGCGACGGACCTGAGCGATCCGCGGAGCATCCACCACGTCGGGATCTACGTGGGCGGCGGGTACATGATCAACGCCCCGCACACCGGCGCGGTGATCCGCTACGACAAGATCGACACCCGGGAGTACATCGGCGCGACCCGGGTCACCTCGGACGGGGCCCAGGCTCTGCCGACCCGCAACAACGACGGCGCGGTCAACGCTCCGTCCCGCCCGGGCGGGACGGAGCCCACCGCCCCCGCGGGGAACCAGGGCGGCACCCAGGGCCTCCCCCAGGGCGGCGCGCCGGGAAGCGCCCCGGCGACCCCCGCCCGGTCGGCCGTCGCCGCCCCGCCCGCACCGGCCGGGCCGGCTCCCGCCGGGGTGGGTCGGTAGGTGCGGTGGGGCCGGGGCGGCGGGGAGCTGTGTGCGCGCTGTGGACGCTGAGTCAAGTTTCCATAACCGCGCGTTTCCGTGGAACGCTGTGTCCCGGTGATGACGTTGGGTCCGGTGGTCCCTCGTCAGCTTTCGGCGCCGGGCGGGCCCCGGCGGGAACGTACAGGTGCAGCGGACCAGAAGGAGGTGCGGCGTGTCGACGCCGCTTGCCGACACGACCAACCCCGACCTCGACCTGCTCTACGCCGTCAACGGTCTGGCCAAGCGCTCCCCGCAGTGGCTGGACCACCTGGTCTCGTGGATCGGCGAGTACGGCATCCTGATCGGCCTGGCGATGCTCGGCCTGGTGGCCTGGCTCCAGGCCAGACGCCGGCCGGACGCGCCGGTGGCGGTGGCCGGGCTGCTCTGGGTGCCGCTCTCGGTGGCCGTCGCCGAGTTGGCCAACCTGCCGATCGCCGCGATCGTGAACCGCCCGCGTCCCTTCGTCGACCATCCCGGGCTGCTGGTGCTGGTGGACGGCAAGGCCGGCACCCACTCCTTCGTCAGCGACCACTCGACCATGACCATGGGTGTCGCGGTGGCGCTGTTCCTGGTGAACCGCAGGCTGGGCTGGATCGCCGGCGGGCTGGCCCTCCTCCAGGGCTTCTGCCGGATGTTCATGGGCGTCCACTACCCGACCGACGTGATCGGCGGCTTCGCGCTCGCCGTCGCCGTGGTGCTGCTGCTGGCGCCGATCGCGATGGCGGTGCTGGTGCCGTTCTGCCACGCGCTGAGCCGCACGGCGGTCGCCCCGCTGATCCGGGCGCCCGAGCGCGGCGGTGCGGCCCGCGTCGGGGCCGGTCCGCGCGGCCGTCGCCGCGGGCGCGGGGCGGTGCGGGCCGGGGAGCAGCCGCCGGAGTCCGACCTCGCGGCCTGACGCCGTCTCCCGGGCCCGGCGCCGCGCAGGTGTCCTGGGCCCGGTGGGATCAGTCCGGTCCGGCGCCGTTCTCGGCGAGGTGGTCGGCCCCCTCGCGGCGGGCCAGTTCGCGCGAGCGGCGGGCCGGGGAGTACCAGCCGCAGCTGCAGGTCGCGAAGGCGAAGGATCCGCGCTCGCCGACCGCGAGGCGGTGTTCGGGCATCCGGGCGGTGCCGGGTGCCGTCGGCAGCTCACTGTGCACGTGGTTCACGGTAGCGCCCGCACCGGCCCCCGTAACTCTTGGCGTCCCAACTCGTTTGCCCGGAAAGAGCTCTGCCCGCCCGGTGGTGGCCGGCGGGGCAGTCGGGCCCGAGGGGGTTGTCGCGAGGATGAAGATGACCGACCAGCAGCGCACCGGACGGTCGGCACGCCGTCCGGGTCCGCACCTGCGCTCGGCGGCCGGGGCCGCCCTGCTCGCCGCCGTCCTGGCGGCGGGGGCCGCCGGCTGCTCCGGCGGCCCCGTCAACGGCTCCTCCGACCAGCAGTCGGGCGCCCCCGACCAGCTCGCCGCGGACGCGCTGACGGCGGTGCGCAACGCCCCCGACATCACCGGCCGTACCGGCTCCGCGCACGCCGCGACCGAGCTGGTCACCGAGTCGACCGAGAAGAAGGCCTCGTTCAGCGGCACCGGCGGCTACGACTACGTCAAGCGGATCGGCCGGCTGGAGGTCCAGGTGCCGCCGGGTGCGGCGACCACCGGGAAGATCGTCGAGGTGGTCCTGCCGGGCACCGTCTACCTCCAGAACAGCGGTGCCAAGGTCCCCGCGGGCAAGTGGGTCAAGCTGGACGTGCGCCAGCTGCCGGACGGCAACCTGGTCAGCAGCGGGGCCACCGACCCGGCCTCGGCGGCGGGGGCGCTGCGCGGGGCGCAGAAGGCGGAGGCGGTGGGCACCGAGACCGTCGACGGGGTGGCGCTGCACCACTTCCGGGGCACCCTGGACCTGGTGAAGGCGGCCGACGCGACGGGCGGCAGGGGCGGGGACGGCCTGCGGACGGGCGCGCAGACCTTCACCGTCAAGGAGGTCCCGTACGACGCCTGGCTGGACGACCAGGGCCGACTGCGCAAGGTGGTCGAGGTGTTCACCTTCGCCGGGGTGGCCGGGTCGAAGGAGCCCAGGGACCAGGTGAAGGTGACGTCGACGACCTCGCTGTCGGACTTCGGCAAGCCGGTGGAGGCGGCCGAGCCCTCGGCCTCGGACATCTACCGGATGAAGCCCACGGAGAGCCCGAAGTAGGGCTGGTCCGACACGCCCCGGGCCGCCGGGGCAGCGCTCCGGCGCCGGGGCGAGACGGGGTGCCGCCGGGGCGGGTGGCCGTCCGGGGAGCGACTGCCACCCGTTTCGGCGGCGCCGAGATGGCCCGTCCGTGCCATGTGGACGGGCCCCGAAGTGCCTAGGCTGGACTCCGGGTGGCTGCCGCCCGGGCTGGCGAGGCACTGAAGGGGTGGTGCAGGTGGTGTCGTCCACGGGCGGCCGCAGCGGCGGCCACGACGACGCGGCCCTCGACGAGATCGATCTGGCCGGCGAGCTGATGATCGCCGCGACGGCCAGCTCCGGCGACCGGCTGCCGACCGAGCGGATCGACGAGGTGCTGCTGGACCGGTCCGAACCCGGGCAGTGCGACCGGGAGGCCGACGGCTAGCGGGCTCCGGACGCGACGCGGCCCGGGTGCGACGCGGGCAAGGTCCGCTCCGGGAGCGACGCGCCCCCGGAGCGAAGCGGTCGGCCCAGCGGCTCAGCTGCGCAGCAGGCGGCTGATCGCGGCGGTGGCCTCCGCCACCTTGGCGTCCAGTTCGGCGCCGCCCTCCTCGGCGGCCGCGGCGACGCAGTGCCGCAGGTGCTCCTCCAGCAGGGAGAGCGCGAAGGACTGCAGCGCCTTGGTGCCGGCCGAGACCTGGGTGAGCACGTCGATGCAGTAGACGTCCTCGTCGACCATGCGCTGGAGGCCGCGGATCTGGCCCTCGATCCGGCGCAGCCGCTTGAGGTGGGCGTCCTTCTGCGCGCTGTAGCCGTGCGGGCCGTGGTGCCCGGCCGGGGCCGGGCCGGCGGGCGGCTCGGTCCCCTGCGCGTGCTCCGGCTCGCTGCGCGCTTGCGTCGTGGTCATCGGCCCCGCCTTCGTCTCAATGCCTGGTGGCTGCGTCGGCCACAAGTGTCCAACACCGGGGCCCTCCGTGGTGTTCCGACGGCCGTCCCGGCATGTGCCGCGGGGGCCCTGGAGGGGGCTCCCGGCGGTTCACCCGTCTGAGCGGCGCCCCGTTCTCCGGTGCGCACGACGGGGACAATCCGGGCGAGGTTCCGTCAGACTGGGGCTCGCGCCCACGTGTGGTGGTGCGCCCGGATCAGCCGGTGCGGCGGCCGAACGGAAGGGGAGGTTCCGGCTCCTTCCCCGACACCCCGTTTGCGTGATTGCGTTCGGTTGCACCTAGCATCGTTCAGTCCCTACCCCGCACATCGGAGATTTCCGTGCGTTTTAGCCTGACCCCGAAGGAGACGAGCTTCTACGACATGTTCGCCGCCGCGGCGGAGAACCTCGTCGTCGGATCGAAGCTCCTTTTGGAGCTGCTGGGATCAGACGTGTCGGCCCGTGCGGAGATCGTCGAGCGCATGCGCGCCGCCGAGCACGCCGGGGACGACACCACCCATGCCGTCTTCCACCAGCTGAACTCGTCCTTCATCACGCCCTTCGACCGCGAGGACATCTACAGCCTCGCCTCGTCGCTGGACGACATCATGGACTTCATGGAGGAAGCCGTCGACCTGGTCGTCCTCTACGACATCCAGACCCTGCCGAAGGGCGTCGAGCAGCAGATCGAGGTACTGGCGCGCGCCGCGGAGCTCACCGCCGAGGCGATGCCGAACCTGCGCAGCATGTCCAACCTCACCGAGTACTGGATCGAGGTCAACCGTCTGGAGAACCAGGCCGACCAGATCCACCGCAAGCTGCTCGCCCACCTGTTCTCCGGTCAGTACGACGCCATCGAGGTCCTCAAGCTCAAGCAGGTCGTGGACGTCCTTGAGGAGGCGGCGGACGCGTTCGAGCACGTCGCCAACACGGTGGAGACCATCGCCGTCAAGGAGTCCTGACTCCCGTGGACATGGCAGCACTCATCGCCGTCATCGGCGTTGCGTTCTTCTTCACGTACACCAATGGCTTCCACGACTCGGCGAACGCGATCGCCACGTCGGTCTCCACCCGGGCGCTCACCCCCCGGGCGGCGCTGGCGATGGCCGCGGTGATGAACCTGGCGGGCGCGTTCCTCGGCAGCGGCGTGGCGCACACCGTCTCCCAGGGGATCATCGAGACCCCCACCGGCAACCAGGGGATGGCGATCCTGTTCGCGGCCCTGGTCGGGGCGATCGCCTGGAACCTGGTCACCTGGTACTTCGGCCTTCCGTCCTCCTCCTCGCACGCGCTGTTCGGCGGCATGGTGGGCGCGGCCCTGGCCGGCGGCACCGAGGTGATCTGGAGCGGGGTCCTCGACAAGATCGTCATCCCGATGTTCGTCTCGCCCGTGGTCGGCCTGGTCGGCGGCTTCCTGGTGATGCTGGCGATCCTGTGGATCTTCCGCCGGGCCAACCCGCACCGGGCCAAGCGCAACTTCCGGGTCGCCCAGACCGCCTCGGCCGCCGCGATGGCCCTGGCGCACGGCCTCCAGGACGCTCAGAAGACCATGGGCATCGTGGTCATGGCACTGACCATCTCCGGCCACCAGTCCGGCAACGGCATTCCGGTCTGGGTGAAGATCTCCTGCGCGACGATGCTCTCGCTGGGCACCTACGCGGGCGGCTGGCGGATCATGCGGACGCTCGGCCGAAAGATCATCGAGCTGGACCCGCCGCAGGGCTTCGCCGCCGAGGCCACCTCCGCGACGGTCATGTACATCTCGTCGTTCGTCTTCAAGGCGCCGATCTCCACCACCCACGTGATCACCGCGGCGATCATGGGCGTGGGGGCCACCAAGCGGATCCGCGCGGTGCGCTGGGGCGTCGCGAAGAACATCGTGCTCGGCTGGTTCATCACGATGCCGGCGGCCGCCGTCGTCGCAGCGCTGATGTACTGGTTCGTCCACCTGTTCTGGGGCTGACGGCCCCGCAGGACGCACGGACGGACAGGGCCCGCCCCCACATCTCGGGGGCGGGCCCTTTTCCATGTCCCGCGGCGGCACCGCCATGCAGCACCGCGGGACAGCTCGCGATCCGTCACGCGTCCCGGCGCCTCGGCGCCGCCCGTGACGGGCTCCGGTCTAGCCGAAGCGGCCGGAGATGTAGTCCTCGGTGGCCTGGACCTGCGGGTTGGAGAAGATCCGCTGGGTGTCGTCCAGCTCGACCAGCTTGCCCGGCTGGCCGACGCCGGCCAGGTTGAAGAAGGCGGTGCGGTCGCTGACGCGGGCCGCCTGCTGCATGTTGTGGGTCACGATGACGATGGTGAACTGCTCCTTGAGCTCGCCGATCAGGTCCTCGATGGCGAGGGTGGAGATCGGGTCGAGCGCGGAGCAGGGCTCGTCCATCAGCAGGACCTGGGGCTCGACCGCGATGGCGCGGGCGATGCAGAGGCGCTGCTGCTGACCGCCGGAGAGGCCGGCCCCCGGCTTGTTCAGCCGGTTGTGGACCTCCTTCCAGAGGTTGGCGCCCTTCAGCGAACGCTCCACCACCTCGTCCAGCACGGACTTCTTCTTCACGCCGGAGAGCCGCAGACCCGCGATCACGTTGTCGTAGATCGACATGGTCGGGAAGGGGTTCGGGCGCTGGAAGACCATGCCGACCGAGCGGCGCACGGCGACCGGGTCGACGTTGGAGGCGTAGAGGTTCTCGTCGTCCAGGAGGACCTTGCCCTCGACCCGGGCGCCCGGGATCACCTCGTGCATCCGGTTCAGGGTCCGGAGGAAGGTGGACTTGCCGCAGCCGGACGGGCCGATGAAGGCGGTCACCGAGCGGGGCTCGATGCTCATCGAGATGTCCTCGATGGCCTTGGTGGTGCCGTAGTAGGCCGACAGTCCGCTGACGTCGATGCGCTTGGCCATGATCGTTGCTTCTCTCGTCTGTCTCGTACGTCAGTCGGTCGCTCAGTGCCCGCCCTTGGGCGAGCGCCAGCGTGCGATGCCCCGGGCGACGAGGTTGAGCCCCATCACGAAGGCGATCAGCACCAGCGCCGCGCCCCAGGCACGGGCGTAGCCGAAGTCGTTGTTGACCTGCGAGTACTGGGTCCAGATGTACATCGGCAGGGACTGCTGCGGTCCGTCGAACGGGTTGTTGTTGATGTAGTCGGCGCCGAACACCAGCATCATCACCGGGGCGGTCTCGCCCGTGATGCGGGCGACCGCGAGCATCACACCGGTGGTGATGCCGCCGATCGCGGTGGGGAGGACGATCCGCAGGATGGTCTTCCACTTCGGCACGCCGAGCGCGTACGAGGCTTCGCGCAGCTCGTTCGGGACGAGCTTCAGCATCTCCTCGGTGGACCGGACCACGACCGGCATCATCAGGATCGCCAGCGCGAGGCTGCCCGAGAAGCCGGAGTAGCTGAAGCCCAGGGCGAGGTTCCAGAGCGAGAGGATGAACAGACCGGCGACGATCGACGGGATGCCCGTCATGACGTCGACGAAGAAGGTGACCGCCTTGGCGAGCGTGCCGCGGCCGTACTCGACCAGGTAGACGGCGGTCAGCAGCCCGATCGGGGCCGCGATCGCGGTGGCCAGGGCGACCTGCTCCAGGGTGCCGATCAGCGCGTGGTAGATGCCACCGCCGGGCCCGGACTGGATCACGCCCTTCATGGAGTGGCTCAGGAAGTTCCCGTCGACCACTCCGATGCCCTGCTGGACGGTGTAGAAGGTCAGGGCGACCAGGGGGACGACGGCCAGGATGAAGGCGACCCAGACCACCGAGGTGGCGAAGCGGTCCTTGGCCTGCCGGCGGCCCTCGACCCGGGCCGAGAGGACGTAGCTGATCAGGACGAAGAGCAGGGCCGAGATCAGGCCCCACTGGAGGTGGCTGGCCAGCCCGCCGGCCACGCCGATCCCGCAGCCGAGGGCGATCGAGCCGACGGCCACGGCGGCCGGGGCCCACTTGGGCAGTCGGTTGGCGGTCAGCGGACGGCCGACCGGCCGGGCGTCCTCGATGACGGCGGTGACGGTCATGCGTTGGCCCCCGAGTACTCCTTGCGGCGGGCGATGATCAGTCGCGCGGCACCGTTCACCAGCAGGGTGATGACGAACAGGACGAGGCCGGAGGCCATCAGCGCGTTGCGGCCGTTGTCACCGGCCTCGGCGAACTTCAGCGCGATGTTCTGCGCGAAGGTGCCGCCGCCCGCGTCGAGGATGTGCAGCGACAGGACGTTGCTGGCGGAGAGCACCACCGCGACCGCGATGGTCTCGCCGAGCGCGCGGCCGAGGCCGAGCATCGAGGCCGAGATGATGCCGGGGCGGCCGAACGGCAGCACCGCGGTGCGGATCATCTCCCAGCGGGTCGCGCCGAGCGCGAGCGCCGCCTCCTCGTGCATCCGCGGCACCTGGCGGAACACCTCGCGGGAGACCGCGGTGATGATCGGCAGGACCATGATCGCCAGCAGGATGCCGACGGTGAACAGGTTGCGCGGGGTGCCGGTCCTGGTCTGGTCGAAGATGTACGTCCAGCCCAGGTAGTCGTTGAGCCAGCTGGTCAGGCCGTCCATGTGCGGGACCAGGAAGAGCGCGCCCCAGAGGCCGTAGACGATGCTGGGGACGGCGGCGAGCAGGTCGACCAGGTAGGCGAACGGCTGGGCGATCCTGCGCGGCGCGTAGTGCGAGATGAACAGCGCGATCCCGATGGCCACCGGGACGGCGATCGCCATCGCGATGACGGCACTGACGATGGTGCCGATGGCCAGGACGGCGATGCCGAAGACGGGCTTCGGGGCGTCCGGCGTCCACTCGAAGCTGGTGAGGAAGTTGCCCTCGTTGGTGGTCAGGGCCAGGACCGACCGCCAGGTCAGGAACGCGGCGATGGCGGCCATGACGACCAGCAGGAGGATGCCCGAGCCCCGGGCGAGGTTCATGAAGATCTTGTCGCCGACCCGGCTGTCGCGCGGCCGGCGTTCCCTGCCTCGCGGGGCGGCAGGGGAGGATGAAGTCATTGGTCTACTCCGGTCTGGTGGTGCCGCCCCGGAAGGGGGACGGCACCATGGCGGCGGTGCCCCGGACGTGGTGCTGGGTGTGGTCCGTTCCGGTGGGGCGGCCCCGGCCCCCCTCGCTCACGGGGCCGCTCCACCGGGGGTCCTGTCGGGTCAGGCCAGGGTGGCGATGACGCCGTTGACCTTGTCGGTCACGGCCTTCGGCAGCGGGACGTAGCCCTTCTCGCCGATGGCCTTCTGACCCGCGTCGCTGGCGGTGTAGGTCAGGAAGGACTTCAGGGTGTCGAGGGTCTCGGCCTTGTTGCCCTTGTCGCAGACGATCTCGTAGGTGACCAGGACCAGCGGGTAGGAACCCTCTTCCTTGGTCGCGTAGTCGAGCTTCAGCGCGAGGTCGCTGCCGGTGCCGGCGGCCTGCGCCTTGGCGATCGTGGAGGCGGCGTTCTCGGCGGTGGCCTCGACCGGCTTGGCGGCGCCCGTGTTGATCGCGGCGCTCTTCAGGCTGTTGGTCTGGGCGTAGGCCAGCTCGACGTAGCTGATCGAGTTCTTGACCTGCTTCACCTGGGCCGAGACACCGGCGCTGCCGTTGGCCGACTGGCCGCCCTTGCCCGCCCAGGCCTTGCCGGCCGGGTAGGACCAGGCGCCGCCGCCGGCGGCGGCGAAGTACTTGGTCAGGTTCTCGGTGGTGCCGGCGTCGTCCGAGCGGTGGAAGGTCTGGATCTCGGTGTCCGGCAGCTTGGCGCCCGGGTTCAGGGCCGCGATCGCCGGGTCGTTCCACTTGGTGATCTGCGAGTCGAAGATCTTGGCGGAGGTCGGGCCGTCCAGGACCAGGTTGTCGACACCGTCGACGTTGTAGACCAGCGAGATCAGACCGCCGACCATCGGCAGGTCGATGCCCTGGCCGCCGGTGCAGACCGCCTTGGAGGCGTCGACCTCGGCCGGCTTCAGGGCCGAGTCGGAGCCGGCGAACTGGATCTTGCCCTGGTTGAACTGCTGGATGCCGGCACCGGAGCCGCCACCCTGGTAGTTGATGGTGCTGCCGGAGCAGGCGGCGGCGAAGCTGGTCTTCCAGACGTCCATCGCCGCGCCCTGCGCGGTCGAACCGGCGGCGATCAGCGAACCGGCCTTGCCACAGTTGATCGCGGCGGCGGGCGCGGCGGAACCGCCGGAGCCGCCGGACGCGGTCGTGTTGTTGTTGTTGTCCGACCCGCAGGCGGCGAGCGACAGCGAGCTGACGAGCGCCATGGCACCGATCGCGAGGGCCTTGGAGCGGCCGTTCCGCTGGAGCTTCACAGGGGTGTCCCTTTCTGTGGCATTGCCCTTGCGCGGGCCGTACGGCTACGGCGGCCCAGCACGGGTTTTGCTGTGGTCCGGGGCCCGTTCGGCCCTCCGGTGGTCCCGAAGTTAGGCCGGGTAAGTGACACGACAGCCGGTCGCAAGTGAACGGGGAGTGAACCTCGAACGGATGACAGGAAACTACGTCAGGTAGTAACGGTTGCGTCACGGCAAGGGCGCGGGAAGATCACTTCCACCGTTCCTTCACCGGTGCCGCCCCGGCCGCCCGCACCGGCTTCGCCCCCAGGAGCGCCAGCAGCGCGTCGATCAGCGACCGGTCGTGATCGTGGGTGAGCCGGGCCCGCGCCTTCCCGGCCGGCAGCCACTCCAGCCGGTCCACCTCCCGGTTGGGCCGGAAGGACCCGCTGGAGGGCACCGCCGCCCAGTAGCGGACCTCCTTGGGACGGCCCTGCACCCGGTAGTGCTGGGTGGGCAGCTCCGGGCCCAGCAGGCAGCGGAACCCGGTCTCCTCCCGGACCTCGCGCAGCGCCGCGTCGACCACGCCCTCACCGGCTTCGAGCTTGCCCTTCGGCAGGCTCCAGTCGTCGTACTTGGGCCGGTGGATCACCGCGATCCGCGGCCGCCCCAGCCGGCCGCTCTTCTTCGGCCGGCCCGGCAGCCACAGCACCGCGCCCGCCGCCAGCACCACCGGGGCGTGCCCCGCCACGGCCCCCGCCCCGGTCACGGCCCCCGTCGCCGCCCGGCCGGCGGGCGGGCGCTCGCCCACCTCAGACCGTCCCGGCCGCGGCGGAGTGCCCCCAGGCGTCGGTCGGGACGAGCTCCAGCCAGCCGTCCGGGCCCGGCGGCAGGTCGGGCCAGCGGAGGCCGACGGCGTACCGCGCGGACTCCACCTCCAGCCGCTGGTCGGCGTGCACCACCCCCAGCACGTACGCGGTGGCCGGGGTGATCCGCGGGGTGCGCGCCGCGGTGGCGGCGGTGACGGCGGCGTCCGCCGCCTCCTGCTGCCGGGCCAGCACCAGGTCCAGCCCGTCCAGCTCGGAGGAGGCGCGGCCGCACACCTCCAGTGCGTACCGGGCCCGCTTCACCAGGATCCGCATCCGGGCCCAGGGCGCGTCGTCGGCCGCCAGCGCGGTGTCCGCGTCGGTCGCCCCGCGGGACGCCGGCACCGTGGCCAGCCGGCGCAGCCCGTCCCCGCCGTACGGCGTCGCGGCCCGCCGCAGCGGCAGCTGCTGGGCGCCCGCGGTCAGCGCGGCGAAGGCGGCGGCGGCCTGCGGCAGCAGCACCGCGGGGGCCCGGCCGCCCGCCGACTCCAGCAGCGGGGCGTCGCCGACCAGCAGGGTCATCCGGTCCGCCAGCGCGTGCAGCCGGGCGGAGCGGAGCTCCTGGAGCACCGTGGAGTGCGCCCTGGTCCGGGCCAGGGTCAGCTGCCGGTCCAGCAGCGCCCGCGCCTTGGGGGCGCCCACGTGGCCGGCCAGCATGCCCGTCCCGTCCGGGTCGGTGCCGCTCAGCGAGTCCAGCGCGCCCAGCAGCCGGGCCGAGCGGCGGACGTAGCCGGGCTCCAGCGCCAGCAGGTTGAGCAGCCAGCGCAGCTCGGTGCGCGACTCCTGCGCCCAGGTCTGCTCGAAGACCGAGCCGAAGGTGTGCAGCAGCCCGCCGACCCGCCGGACGGCCCGCAGCAGGTCCGAGGTGCCGGCCGACGGGACGACCGAGGCCGTCCCGGGTCTGGCGCCGACCTCGCCCACCGCCAGCGGCAGCGCGCGCAGGAAGGCGCCGGCCTGGGCGGTGAGGTGGTGGGAAAGGATGTCCCCGGCGGTCGCTGTGGAGGCCGCCTGGGCCGTCATCGGCGCTTCGGTCATGGCGTGGTAGATCCCCGTTCCTCCGAGGTGCTCCCCCGGAGCTGGTGGCCGACCGCCGGGACAGGTCCCCTTGCCGTCCCGGCGGCTTCGCATCAGTGGACGCGTCAGCGCGAGGTCGCGGCCCGGCGGCGCTGGCGCGAGTCGATCAGCAGGTCCTGGACGTGTCGCAGCGGACGGCCCTCGACGTCCTGCGAGTGGCGGGTCCACGCGCCGTCCGGCCCCAAGTGCCAGGACTCGGTCTCGTCCGACACCCCGAGGTCGATCAGCCCGGACAGCTCGGCGCGGTGTGCCGGATCGGTGATCCGCATCAGCGCCTCGATCCGGCGGTCCAGGTTGCGGTGCATCATGTCGGCGCTGCCGATCCAGACCTCCGGATCGCCGTTGTTGCCGAACACGAAGACCCGGGAGTGCTCCAGGAAGCGGCCCAGGATGCTGCGGACCCGGATGTCCTCGCTCAGCCCCGGCACGCCCGGGCGGATCGCACAGATCCCGCGCACCCAGACGTCCACCGGCACACCGGCCTGGGAGGCCCGGTACAGCGCGTCGATCACGGCCTCGTCGACGATCGAGTTGACCTTGAGCTTCACGTAGGCCGGGCGGCCCGCCCGGTGGTGGGCGATCTCGTTGTGGATCCGTGAGACCAGCCCGTCGCGCAGCCCGCGCGGGGCGGTCAGCAGGCGGCGGTAGGACTCGCGGCGCGAGTAGCCGGAGAGCCGGTTGAACAGGTCCGAGAGGTCCGCGCCGACCTGCGGGTCGGAGGTGAGCAGGCCGAGGTCCTCGTACAGCCGGGCCGTCTTCGGGTGGTAGTTGCCGGTGCCGACGTGCGAGTAGCGGCGCAGGGTGTCGCCCTCCTGCCGGACCACCAGCGAGAGCTTGCAGTGCGTCTTCAGCCCGACCAGGCCGTACACCACGTGACAGCCGGCCTCCTCCAGCTTGCGGGCCCACTTGATGTTGGCCTGCTCGTCGAAGCGCGCCTTGATCTCCACCAGCACCAGCACCTGCTTGCCGGACTCGGCCGCGTCGATCAGCGCGTCGACGATCGGCGAGTCGCCGGAGGTGCGGTACAGGGTCTGCTTGATCGCCAGCACGTCCGGGTCCCCGGCGGCCTGCTCCAGGAAGGCCTGCACCGAGGTGGAGAAGCTGTCGTAGGGGTGGTGCAGCAGGACGTCGCGCTCGCGCATCGCGGCGAAGATGTCCGGCTGGGAGGCCGACTCGACGTCGGTCAGCCCCCGGGCCGTGCCGGCCACGAACTTCGGGTACTTGAGCTCCGGGCGGTCCAGCTCGGCGATCCCGAACAGCCCGGTCAGGTCCAGCGGCCCGGGCAGCGGGAAGACCTCCGCCTCGGTGATGTTCAGCTCCCGCACCAGCAGGTCCAGGATGTACGGGTCGATCGACTCCTCGACCTCCAGCCGGACCGGCGGGCCGAAGCGCCGCCGCATCAGCTCCTTCTCCAGGGCCTTGAGGATGTTCTCGGTGTCGTCCTCCTCCACCTCCAGGTCCTCGTTGCGGGTGACGCGGAAGGCGTGGTGGGCCAGCACCTCCATCCCCGGGAAGAGCTCCTCCAGGTGGGCGCCCATGACGTCCTCCAGCGGGACGTACCGCTGGGGCGAGGCCTCCAGGAAGCGGGCCAACGACTGCGGCACCTTGACGCGCGCGAAGTGCTTGTGGCCGGAGACCGGGTTGCGCACCACGACGGCCAGGTTGAGCGAGAGTCCCGATATGTACGGGAAGGGGTGCGCCGGGTCGACGGCCAGCGGGGTCAGGACGGGAAAGATCTTCTGCCGGAACAGCGTGTGCAGCCGGGCCTGCTCCTTCTCCGCCAGCTCCGACCAGCGGACCACCTCGATGCCCTCGCCGGCGAGGTCCGGCAGCACCTCCTGCTGGAAGGCGGCGGCGTGGCGCGCCATCAGCTCGCGCGAGCGGGTCCAGATCAGGTCCAGCACCTCGCGCGGCTGGAGGCCGGACGCACTGCGCTGGGCGACTCCGGTGGCGATCCGGCGCTTGAGCCCGGCCACCCGGACCATGAAGAACTCGTCCAGGTTGCTCGCGAAGATCGCCAGGAACTTCGCCCGCTCCAGCAACGGGATGCCCGGGTCTTCGGCCAGTTCCAGGACCCGTTCGTTGAACGCCAGCCAACTGCGCTCGCGGTCCAGGAAGCGGCCCTGCGGCAGTGCTTCGAACTCCTCCTCGTCCGTGGCCGGCAGCTCCGGCGGAATACCCAGCGCGCCGGACATCCGGGCCGTAGGTGACAGCGGGGCAGAGACGGGGCGGGGGATGCTCATGGGCTCCAGCTCCTCCAGCAGCAGGACGGCGTCCGGACGCGAATGGCTCTGCGGGCCGTCGCCCTCGCCCCGGGCCGGACCCGGGGACAGCACCCACCCTCCCGGTGCGGTCCGTACAGGACCGGCCGGTGCGTGGCGGTCGACTCTGCACGAGCGAGACACTACGGACTTCATCCTGTGATCTTCGCGGCAGCAATTGAATCCACGGTAAACACCGCATGGCCAGGAGGAAAGCTGAGTCGGTCGGAGCAAGGGGCGTCGCCGTCCCGTCCCTCGCCCGCGACCGCTCGCGGGGCCGTCCCGGCCGCGTTAGACGCCGCCGGAGGACCGGGGAGTCCGGTGCGCGGATGCCCCGGACCGGCTAGGCCGACCGGTTCGTCCGGTACTGGGCTCGGTACATGAGGTCCACCTCGTGAACGGCGAATCCCAATCGTTCATATACCCGCACGGCGGCCGGATTGTCGGCGTCGACGTAGAGAAGCACGGTGTCCAGTCCGCGCTCCCCGGTGCCGGTGCCGGTCAGGTGGCGCAGGCCCGCCGCGGTCAGCGCACGGCCGAGACCGCTGCCCTGCTCGGCCGGGTCCACCCCGACCACGTACACCTCGCCGAGCTCGGGCTCGGTGGCGGTGGCCGGGTGCACCTTGGTCCAGTGGAAGCCGACCACCCTGCCGTCGCGGGTCGCGAGGAAGAAGCCGGCCGGGTCGAACCACGGCTCGGCGATCCGCTCGGCCAGGTCCTGCCCGGTCCAGGCGCCCTGCTCGGGGTGGTGGGCGAAGGCCAGGGCATTCAGCCGCAGCCACTCGGCGTCGTCCTCCCCCGGGCGGAAGGTCCGGAGCTCGATGCCCTCGGGAACGGCCACCTCCTCGGTCTGCCGGCCGGTGCGGCGCATCTGCCGCAGCTCGCGGACCAGCTCGGCGCCGTACACCCCGGCCAGGTGCCGGGCCGCCGGGTGGCCGCCGTGCACCCAGAAGTCCACCGCGTCGCGCCCCGCCCGGTGGGCCTGCTCCAGGACCGCGTCCACCAGCGGACGGGCCAGGCCGCGGCCGCGGGCGGCCGGGTCGACCACCAGCTCGGCGGCGGGGTTGGCCGCCGGGTTCTCCGGCACCTCGAGCTGGCCGTAGCCGAGGACGGCGCCGCTCCCGGTCCCGGATTCGGTCTTGGTGTCGGTCCCGGTCCCGGTCCCGGTCTCGACGAGGTGGATCACACCCGGCCGCGGGATCTCCGCGTTCCGCAACCGAAGCCGGCCCTGCTCGGACACGGCGGCCCGGCCGTCCACCACCTGGGCCGCCGCCAGAACACGCAGGGAACCGTCGCGCTGCTCGGGCCGGAGCACATCGTCCGCAATGACCGCTGTCTGATCGTCCATGCCCAGACGATACGTCACCGGAAATGCGAAAAGCCCCTGATCCGAGTGGATCAGGGGCTTTTCTGAAGAATTGTTCGGCGGCGTCCTACTCTCCCACAGGGTCCCCCCTGCAGTACCATCGGCGCTGTAAGGCTTAGCTTC